>NZ_APCR01000134.1:0-40099 GCF_000410635.1 Comamonas sp. B-9 | reverse complement strand
GCCCTGGTGGGCGGCGGCAGCCCGCCCCGGCCCGGCGCGATATCGCTGGCCCATTGCGGCGTGCTGTTTTTGGTTATAGCCAATGAGTAGAAAATATAGATGTAGCTACAAAGTGCAGCTGCATTGATTTGTCGAATTTATATACCCACATAAAATTTTATTAGATGGCATTCTCAGTGTTCTACAGCGATCCGGATGTAACGACTGCTGCTGGATTTGGCAAAGTTGCTAGGCTGCCTTGCATCTTGGATGGGCGCCCTGGCTATCACAAGCTGGGCAGCAGGTACCTCATTGACAGAGGTCTTGGGATATGGGATCCGATATCTCGAGGACGGCAGCCCAAGCTAGCTCCAACCGAGCAGACCATGCGCAACTATGCACATTGGCTTTCAAACTTTTTGGAGTGGGCTGAGCTTAGAGGTATCGACACCTTCACTTGCGAATACGGCCCACACATTCATGGGCGCTACCAAGGTGAAATGCTTCAAGGATCATGGTCCCGCGACGGAAGGCCCTTGAGCCCAACAACTATCAATTTGCGTGTGCAGCAAGCATGCGACTACATCACTTGGCTCGCTGACAAAGGACATCGTCCTCCCTTCGACATCCCAAGTGAGATATGTAGTATTAAAACGGGCAGTGCAACTAACTCAAGTTCATCTCCAACAAAGCAAGTATTCGCCCGTCGGGGAAAGGTGAGAAAGAATAAGCATCGCCTACGGATGCCCACTGATGAGCAACTACGTGCGTGGCTTAAAAGAGTTCAAACTAAATGTGGAGAAACTAAGAGACTCATGTGCGAGACGGTGCTTCAAACTGCCATGCGAAGAGAAGAAGTGGCTTGTTGGCGGACAGATACATTGCCTGAGAATCCAAAAGACTGGCATCTTAGTAAACCGAATGCACCGCGCGTAGAGCAACGCGTTCTAATAGAAATACAGTTCGGTACAAAAGGGCCGAACTACGGAATAGACCACGGGGACAAGATAGGGCCAAGGCGAAGCATCTGGATACCCTTGGACCTCGCCGAACGCATTCATACCTATCGTGAACGTGAGCGTCCAAAGGCGCTGCGACACTTCGTCGGTGCGGCGAAAAGCCTTTCTGATAAGCGTAGACGCATCACCGATTCTGTGCATCTTTTTCTTGACGATGCTAAAGGGACGCGACTCAACTCGCGCGCCCTCTATAACGCTTGGACCAGTGTCGAACTACCATTCGAGGGATGGTCTCCACACCTTGGCAGAGACTGGTGGGCATGCTCAATATTGTGGATTGAACTTAAAAAGCACGAGCACCTAGTTTCACTCGGAGCGGGCGTCAGCTCAGCACTGATGGAGTCAACAGCCATGAGCATTATCAGGCTCCAAATCCAGCCTCAACTTGGCCATGCTCATGACACAACCACACTGGTATATCTTCAATGGGTATCTGACATGTTGGGAGCCAACCTCCCCACCCTCTATGAACAAACGCTAGACGAGGCGTAATAAATTGAATATCCGTCGTTACAAAAAAGACCATCTCAAGGAACTTGCTCCAGTTCTGTCCGCCGTTCCCCCACCTGGGTTGGACCTTTCCTCTGAGTCAGATGACCGACTAAAGTTTTGGACTAGACATAAAAATCCATTTCTAGTAGACCTCACAATCTATGCTACAGGGAACCTAAATGCATTAGCTACGCGCGGCCGCTCCTTTTCAGGAAGACTAGAGCTTATTATGGAGATGCTACCTGCAATTCAAGCATTATGTGAATATTCAGCCCCACGGGGTATAGCCCATCATCACCAAGCATTGCGCTCGTGGTGGCGACTTTTCGATGAGATTGAAAGGGCAGCATCGGAAACCGCAACCCATATCGTGCGGAGAGTTAGCGATATCGGAGAAGTGCACAGACGCCGAGCTTTGGATCAGAACATGTCCTACAGTTCATTTGCAATTGTCCACTCAATAATCAATATTATCCGTAATACACAAGGATTACGTTCACTTCATTGGCGACGGCCTGCTAAAAATACACAAGAAAGACGCCTTCCGCCAGAGTGGCAAATAAAAAAAATTCGCATAGCATTAAAGCATGCTTGGTTTGCTACGCTTGATCGCTGGCAAACAGCCGACGAACTTCTTGCTGGACGAGATCCAAGAACCAAAGAAGAACGTAAGCTACTGAGGAACTATCATTTCTTTGAGGAGGTGGTAACAAGGACAGGTGAACCAAGACCTTGGGGTAATGATATTAGAGCTGGCATGTCCAAAACCTCGTTCAATCGCGAAGGTCTCAGTACTGTAGATATGCTGAAAGGGCGATATCCTGACGCAGAGGATATACGTACTGCATTTCACCTTTGCCTTGCTTCCACTGGATGGAATCCAGCAGTATTTCTATCACTTGATGTTAATTCCGCATTTCTTGAACCTCATCCAAAGGACCCTACTCGCTACCTTCTACATGGATATAAGGCACGCGGCAAGACGTATCAAATCAGTGAGGGTTTATTTAAAACGCAAAGCTCTGCAGGAGTTATTCTTCAAACCTTGCAAAAACGCACGGAACCTCTACGTTCAAAACTGCGCCTCGAACTCGCTGAGCAAGAACTCAAACTTCAGACACTGGTTGAGACCGGGGCTACCTCTGATAAATTGAATGCGCAGCGCAAGGTTGTTGCTCGCCTTCGCGATGGAGCATCATCACTCTGGTTATATGTTGTAGCCACAAATAAAAATATCTCTTGGCTAGATCCTCACGAAACCACATACTCACATTTATCTCTAGCAACAGGAACAAAGACTTACTTGGATAGCGTCATCGCTCGAATAAATATTCATCAACCAGCAGACAGGCAGGTTTCAACGCTAAAACCTAGTGACTTTCGAGATGCATTTGCAGCCTATGCCTATAATTTGAGCGGGGGAATGATTTTATATGTTATGAAGGCGTTGGGACACAAACGCCTGAGAAGCACAAATATATACCTTGACAACACACTTATTAATGAGAAAACCGTTCAGTTGTATCGTAACTTCAGCAACGCTCTTTGGACAGAAATTAGAGATCAACAGTGCTTGGATCCTACTCTCATTGCAAAGTGGGCACGAGATGGAAACATTAGTTCGGAACAGCGCGAGCGGCTAGCCTCATATCGTAGTTTGCGCAGGAGCAGAATTGGGATTGGCTGCAAGGATCCAACAAATCCGCCATCACATATCGCCCCCGGTTTTCGAGTAGATGGGAAGGCCATGTGCCATGTCCACCGCTGCATGCTTTGTCCGGAAAATGCAGTTATTTTCCCCGACAGTATGTTTGGACTAACGAAGCGCCTAGCTGAACTGCGGGAAATTCGCAGTGAGATGTCAACAATTTCCTTCTATCAGTCTTCATTTTCGGAGGAAATGGAGAACACAGAACTGGCACTCCGCATTTTTGATCCTAGTTTGGTCGCAGAGCAAGTCAGCAAATGGGAAAATAGCATCAAAAATAAACTCCACTCTGTAATAGATCTTAACGGGCAAGTTTACGGCTGATAAATGAATCTAATCAATAGCACTTTGAGCAATCAACCTGCGACGACACAAATTAGCTCTTACGATGAGTTGGAATCAACTCGCTTGAAAGCACTTTTGCTCACAGAGGTCGGACAAATCCCATTCGCTTCCACTTCTGAATTGGTTGGAATACAAGCAGTACTCCAACACGGCACTTGTTTCGGACGGTGGCAGACACCACGCCGCTGGTTTACCACTGCAGTTCCCGCTAAGCTTGACATAGATCTTCGATCCCGAATACTGCGCCAACTTCCGAATGAAAGCGTGCGAAATGCGGTGTTACAGCCTGAAAATCTGCATATCCTTAACCAAGCAGTACTGACACTAGTACGATACTTGGTAGTGCTCCGAATGGGCCCCGCAGCGATAGGAATGAAACGAGACGGCGCTTCGCTTGATCCTCGATCGATTGCTGAGATCGCATATTTTGTGGCCCCAAGCTTATTTGGCATTGCAATCGCAATGTGGCTTCAGTCCGAAAAGCAACTCAAAAAATCAGCGAGTTTTCTGGAGATAGTAAAACACGAGGACTTGGGCTGTCTGAATTCCAGCATCAAAAGGTTGGTTCTTACTGAGGTTCGCCGTATGATGGTGCTTGAACACCGAGGATGTTGGAAAGACCTTCCTAACATTATTACAAACATTCAGCAAACTACGCCTGTCTCAGGCGATGCAGTAGAACCGAGCAGTCAATCGATACGAGAGCCGCATTTGCCGCTTCCCGACGAATATGTATCCACAATGGGTCAGCGTAGTATATGGTTAATTGAATCACTTGCACCAAACCTCTTTCTTCTGGCCCAAGAAATTAATTCCATATGGGCAAGCACCGAAAGTGAGAAGAAACCGTCCGCCGTTGAACAAGCCAGGCGGCAGAAGATAGTGAAACTATTTGAGGGATGGGACTGGCGCGATGCAAACGGATTGCCCATCTCAAAACCTCCGTTTGACATTCACCTTTCCAAACACGGTCAGAAAGGTAAGAAACTCCTGTCATGTGTTTCCTGGCCACCAAGACAGTTTGCAGAGTTTCTCGGGCTTTTGTCAAACGTTCAACTGGCACATCTGTTCATCGTGTGCATGTCTACAGGCGCACGCAAGAGTGAAACAATTAACCTCCAGCGAGACTGTTTAGTGCTCGCGAGAGACGGCCTTTCCTATGCATCAGGTCGAACCTTCAAGCTTGTTCAGCGACATGATGGGGAACTTCGTGACTGGGTCTTACCTGATTTGGCCGTAAAAGCTATCGAGCAGCAGTGCCGACTTGTACAGCTAATTGAGTCCATCGAGCCACAAAGACCAAGTTCAAGCCGATCACCTCGCATTGCAAATCCAGTTCATCTCTGGGCGCAGATCTCTAAATCCGGAAACCACAGCCGAGGATTACCTCTTTTGCATCTCGATCGAGCGCTGCGTGGCTACGCACGAGCACTGGGGATGGACGAGCGTCCAAGCGGCCAGTGGATCCGTCCTCACCGTCTCCGAAAAACGGTCGCGCGCCTAACTGCACTAGCACTCACTCAGGCGCCTAAAGTCTTAATGAGTGTTTTCGGACATAAGACTATCGAGATGACTTTACATTACATTCTCACCGATAAAACTCTGCATGCTGAAATCGAGCAAGTCGGAAGAGAGCTGCGCATTTTGCGTGCAGTTGAAACCGTTGAATCTCTGGTAGAGGCGGAGGACTCAACTGACACCAGTGTGAATTTTGGTGGATTTGGGGGACCTGCTGCATTGATGGTCCATAGCGCTGTCCAGCTTCATCGGGAAAGAGTTCATCAGCGAGGAGAGCAATGGGCTGCACGGAGTGTTCGGGAACTTGCTGAAATTCTTACCTTGCAAGGGAAATCTTGGGAGGTCGTGCGCCAAGGAGTGATATGCACAAAGTTTCCTGGTTCCGAATCAGGCCCCTGTAACAAGAGCAAGGGGCGGCCTGAACCATCACGTTGCCAAACAAACTGTAGTCATCGACTGGAAGAGAGATTTCTGCGTGACGATATTGACGCAGCTTTAGCCTCGTGCATTCACGAGTATGAAGCGGCCTTGAAATCAAACGATGAATTGATGCAGGCAATGTGGGCAGGTCAGATTCGTGCACACATTGGTAGATTCGAAGATATTCGAGAAAAGTGGATGCGCAATCCCCAGGTTCAGCGCCTGGTAGCTGCCTCCTAAGAATTTGACTCAACAGAGGCTGAATGAAAACAGAAAACACAGACAAACAAAATAAGCGGTCAGATGCAACACGTGATCGTATCCGAGCCAAGGCATTAGAACGTGGTAAGCAGCGCACCGCCGACATTCACAGTCGTGTGCTCGCCACTATTGCGATGATTGAGCAGGAAATTCTAGAAAATGACGGTATCTATCCATACAGAAAGGGGAGGGTTTCCGGAGCCGAAATCGCACGCCGTGCTGACATACATCCCACAACACTATTCAGCGATAGTTACACAACCCTAGCAGAGACTGTTCGTGACTGGGTCAATTCACTGAAAAACCGCCATCCTGTTTCAGTACATTCAGCGAAACGCTCTCTCGCGGAACGCGTCTCGGACTGGAAAGAGCTCTTCAACAGGCTAGCTCAATCGCATCGAGATACGGAGCTAGAACTGCAGCAGGTTGAAGCTGAATTAAATCAGCTCCGAGAGATACTTGCGGTGACAAAAAAGGAACGCGATGAATTGTTAGTGCAACTCAATAAAATTGGTTCAAGCGTAGTTCCTCTACGCTCAAACACCTAAAAATTCATATTTAATTCACCTCTGGGATCTGCGAAAACTATTTGATTTAAGAAATGCTACTGCTTCGATGTCTTGGCTATTTAATTGTCAGTATTATTATGATTTGGCACTACTCAGTAGGCTTCGGAGTAGCGAAATTCACGCACTCAACATGTGAATAACAATCCCTGCAATGCAGCAACCCGCCAGCGTTATAATCATGCTTAGCTTGAAACGGAAAAGTGCAATCACGGCAGCGCTCGAAAGCATCAATGCCCAGGGATTAAGGCTAGAAAACACTGGAATCTGCAACGTCATGCCAAACATATGCCGCACATCAACTTGAGCAAACAGCGTATGAATGGCAAACCAAATGGCCAAATTCAATATAACGCCGACGACTGCAGCCATGATCATCGAAAGCACAGTATTGAGTGCACGGTTGTTGCGTAAAGCCTCGATATAGGGGGCTCCAATAAAGATGAAGAGGAACGACGGGGCAAAGGTGACCCACTTTGCAAGAAAGCCGCCCAAGGTGCCTGCCAAAGCCGGGTCCAGGGTGCCGGGATGGCGAAACGCCGCCATGAACCCTACAAACTGCACAACGCTGATGAGCGGTCCAGGAGTGGTTTCCGCCATACCCAGACCAGAAAGCATCTCGCCAGGTGCAAGCCAGTGGTAGTGGTCCACTGCCTGTTGTGCAACGTAAGTCAGGATGGCATAGGCTCCCCCGAACGTCAGCACAGACAACTTGCTGAAAAAGGCAGCAATGTTCGCAAAGACGTTGCCAGGCCCCATCGTAGCCATCAAAATGATCAATGGAGAAAGCCACAACAGTCCGCCAATCAAAGTGACTTTCAAGGCTCGAGAGTGTGAAGGTCTGACGTGCTCAGGAACTTCTACTGCAAACGCTGCATCGATGGCTGGCAGGGGGCCATCGTCCGATTCTGCAGAGCCATGTCCAGCTGACCTTGCAGAAATCTTCCCTGTCGCATTGCCAATCAGTCCAATCAACGCTGCGCAGATGATGATGGCCGGAAATGGCACTGCGAAAAAGAAGATGGCGATGAATGACAGGGCCGCCATCAGCACCATTAAGTGGGTCTTGAGAGCTCGCCGCCCCACTCGTATAACAGCTTCCAACACTACTGCCAACACAGCGGCTTGTAAGCCAAAGAAAAGTGCCTGCACATATCCGACGTTGCCGTAGGTAGCAAAAATCCAGCTCAGAACACCCAGAGAAATCAAGCCAGGGAAAATAAATAACAATCCTGCAGTCAGTCCTCCCCGCGTTCGATGCAACAGCCAACCAATGTACACAGCCAACTTGTGCGCTTCTGGACCTGGCACCAGCGTGCAGTAGTTCAACGCATGCAAGAAGCGGGTTTCGCTGATCCAACGTTTTTCCTCCACGAGGATTCGGTGCATGACTGCGATCTGCCCTGCAGGGCCACCAAAGCTGAGAGCGGCGATCCGCACCCAAACCCAAAACGCTTCCCGGCTCGATACGCCATGGCGTTCGTGCGCGGGGACTGTCGAAGGAACGTCCTTGACGGGCGGTGATGCAGTTGTGTGTGTAGTCATCTTCTTCACCTGTGCTTAGCCGAATTCATGGTGTCGCATAACTTTGGATGCGACTGTTTATCACTGCGCCACGGAAAGCGCTCTGGCCACATGAGCCCTGCGAATGCCGTTTATGAACGCTTGGGCATACGTCGCAGCTGTGGCGCTCTATCGGCATCTTTTTTAGCGCTGAAATAAGTGTGCAATGAATCGAGCATTGCTCCGATTTCATTCAGCAGTGAGTCGTCGTCTGGTTGCCGTTTACGAGCACCGGCCAACACCGCCTCGAATCCGGCTCCCTCAGGGATAGCAGATTCACCCACATCCAGCGCGTGAACCATCGCAGCAAGGCGCACAAGGCCGTGGTCGTGCGCTAGTCCAAAACTGGCTAGCAATACTTCAAAAGTCACTCGTTCACCGACATGTGAAAAGGTTGCGCCGTCAAAGTCGAAGCCAAGGGCATCTTTCGGACAGTCAGCTGGCGTATCAAGCCAAAGAAAACGTGCATGGGGATCGATGAATCGCTGAATCAACCAAGCACTTGCGACACGATCTACCCACAGGTTTTTGCGGGTAGCCCAAAGGCGGCCTTGGTACTGCGTGCGATCTCTGCGAGCGATGTTCCCGGTTTTAGCCTGTGGCTCCCCGGGTGATTGAATGACTTCAATTGCATTGGAGAATTCTCTCCATTGCGCTTCGGCTCGTATGGAGGTTTCACCAGGGAAAAAGTCGATTTTGCGAATGACGTCATATGCACGCGCCTGTCGGCGCTGCAGGCGCTGAAGCTCCGCAGAGCTCAGATTGGAGAGAGTCTGACGCCCCAGGCCAAGCTCGTCCAACCATGGCAAATAGTCAGCTGTCCGGTCAAAGAGACTTATGAATGCTGCTTGCTCGCCCATGTCATGTGCCTGAACTCTGAGCAGCCAAGCTTGCCCGCCCTCCTGGAGAGCTTCATCGGCCAGTGCCTGCAACTGAGTTGCCTGTTCGGCTTGCGCAGGAAGGAGATAGGCACCGTCGCGTAGAGCTACGCAACCCAGAGCCTTTACTGCACGCCATATCCGCATGCGCGGTGTGGCGCTTGCTGATGGCAGGCTTACGATCAAGGCCAGCCAAGAGTTGGAATTGAGAGTCATGACCGCAGAATAGTTTGCCGTCATGACTTCTGCAAGTATGTAGAGATATCTACAATTTATTGTGGTTGTTGTTTCTGTTTCTGCCCAATCAGACCAACTTAGTCTTGGTCTAGCCCCCATATCCAATGGGCATCAATCGCTTGCTCCAGTGTGCTGCGGAACACATCCATGCGGGTTTCCAACGCCTGACGGCTTGCATCAAGGGCTTGCTTTTTCGCGAGTAAAGAGGCCTGAAAATCTACTTCTCCAAGCGTGTAAGCCCTTTGCATCATGCGCGCATTTTCTGTCGCCAGTGACGCATTCTTTGTGATGATGGCAGAGCGCGACCTGGCCCCTGAACCGTCCAACCAACGTTGGGTCAGTTTGATTTGCAATTGTTGATTCCGCTTATCGAACTCAGCCTGAGCAACGTCAACTTCCTTTAACGCCTGGAGCATTTTCTGCTCTCGATAGGTGCCAGAAAGTGGAATGGACATGGTCACACCATAAACGCGCTCGCTTCTTCGAGCCTCAGATCCTGTGTAGACGCCAAAGGTTGGGTCAGGCACCCGGTCTGCTTGCACCCGGTCAGCGGTGAGCTTTGCCTTCGTCAGTTCTGCTTGTGCCAGCTTTAGTTCATCGGACTCCGAGATGGCCCTGGTGCGCCATGCTGGCTCAGTCCAAGAGGGAATGCCGTCTTGCTTCACTAGGTCGAGGTTGGGTTGCGCTTCTGGGAACTGGGACTTCAATGTGGCCTCCGCTTTCCGAAGAGTCAGCTCAGCCAAGTTAACTTGGCGCTGCATGTCTACAACGTCAGCTTCTGCCAAATTGAGTTCCATCTGAGAGGCATCTCCTGCACGTTTGCGCTTGGAGACGGCGGCGTGCATGGATTCGGAAAAGGCCAGTTGCTCTCGCATGACCTTCAGGTTCCCTTGCGCCACTAACGTATCGGTCCACGCGCCTGCCAGAACAAGAGCGGCCTCGTGCCGACTTTCTCCATATTTTGCAAGCGCAATCTCGGACTCTATGCTTCCTAGCTTGGAGTCCAGCCCAGCTTTGCCGTTGATGCGAAATGGGCGCTCTAGCTGGAGATTCCACTCGTTGCTTCTACGCTCTGCGGCATCACGGTAGTTCCGTCTTTGGCCTTGTGCGGTCACCGTCCACTCATGAGGAGACGCCGCAATAGCGGCTCCACTATGCCGAGACGCCTGAATCGCTTCTTGCGCCTGGCGAACCACGGGCATTTGGTCAAGCCAGCGCTCTGCCTGTTCTGCGTTGGGGATGCCACTCAGAGGAACAGTCATAGTTGCCTGCGCTGGTGATGCACCAAGTTCCAAGCCGTCTTTTCGTTGCACTTGCTCCAACGTCAACTGATGGTCATTGGCAGAACTGGTAGCAGCCATTGCCAATAGCACTGCTCCGGTGAGCAGTCGGTAGCTACATCTGGCGCTCATAAGAACTCTCCCTGTTCCTGTGCCGGCGTTACCCAAAAGCGTGCACCGCTTCGGGCAAGATGCGCTCTCAGCGCGCTCAGTACCGGCTGCAATTTCTCGTATGGAAGCACTACGTCAAAGCGAATTGCTTCCTGTTTTCCTAGAACCAATTCCTCGGGTGTCAGTGAGTCAACATCACTGCCGTGCAGGTATGCGGGGCTGGTGGAAAATCCACGCTCCAGCTCTTGGTCCATCAGGACATCAATGGTGGCCTCTTCAGAATGAGAAGTGACTAAAACGGTGAGGACTACGTTAAGCATTGCTTGGCTCCTCGTTTAGGTCGGCGTTGTTACCGGTCTTATTACCTTTGGCCTTGTCTTGCTCACGTCCTGCATGCCCGAACCTCAGGTAAAGAATGGGCAGGAGAATCAGCGTGAGTGCGGTTGCCGTGATAAGTCCACCAATGACCACAATGGCCAGCGGACGTTGAATCTCGGAACCAGGGCCAGTGGCAAACAGTAGGGGTATCAGGCCAAATGCTGTGATCGAGGCTGTCATCAATACAGGCCTTAGGCGACGTCGAGCGCCTAAGGTCACGCACTCAACCAAAGGAAGACCGCTGGCTTTGAGCTGGTTGAAATAGCTCACCAGCACCACACCGTTCAATACCGCAATGCCGAGCAACGCGATAAAGCCCACCGATGCGGGCACCGAGAGGTACTCGCCAGTTACCCAGAGCGCAGCAATACCGCCAACCAACGCAAAGGGGATGTTGGAGAGCACAAGGATGGCTTGCCGTATCGAGCCGAAGGTGCTGAACAGAATCGCGAAGATGAGCGCAATCGAGATGGGGACAACCAAAGTCAGACGAGCAGCAGCGCGTTGCTGGTTTTCAAACTGTCCACCCCAGGTGATTCGGTACCCCGTAGGGAGCTCAACAGCATCCATCACCTTGGCCTTGGCATCGTTCACAAAGCCAACCAAGTCACGACCGCTCACGTTGGCAATAACCACGCTGTAGCGAGCCCCCATTTCTCGGTCAATCTTCACAGGACCGGTATCCCGCTCAAGAGTCGCGATGGATTGCAGAGGCACGCTCTGGCCATTGGGCGTAGAGATGCGCAGTGATGCGAATTCAGCAGGGGAGAGGCGCATCTTGTCAGGTCCGCGCAACACGATGGGAACGCGCTTTGCTCCTTCAATCACGGTGCCGACACGTTGCCCCTCAATCTGAGCACGCAGTGCATCTTGCACGGCCTCAACAGACAATCCAATGCGACCCGCAGCCAGCCTGTCGACGGAAACACGAAGGTACTGCACACCATCGTTCTCCACCGTGTAAACGTCCTGGTTACCCGGAACCTTCTTCATCACAGCTTCAATTTCCGAAGCCAGCTCGTTGAGCTTCTGCAAGTCAGGGCCGAAGACCTTGATGGCCAAGTCCCCACGGACTCCGATAATCATTTCGGAGACGCGCATGTCAATGGGCTGGGTGAAGCTGTAGCTGATGCCTGGCATCTGGTCGAGCACCGAGCGAATCTTTTCGATGAGCTGCTCTTTGTTGGAGAACGACCACTGGTCCCTAGGCTTCAGTATCAGGAAGGTGTCTGTTTGGTTCAGACCCATGGGGTCCAGGCCAATTTCATCCGAACCTGCGCGAGCGACAACCCCTACAACCTCGGGAATATTCTTCATTAAGGCTTGGTGGATTTTCTTGTCGAGCTCGGCGGTCTGCTCCAGGCTCACGGAAGGCAGCTTCTCGATGCCAACAATGATGTCGCCTTCATCCATGGTCGGCAAAAAGGTTTTACCGACCTGCGTGTACAGCACTGCAGCGACAGCTAGCAGCAATCCAGCACAGACAAAGACAACGCTTTGCTTGCGCATAGCACTCCGAAGAATGGGTTCGTAGATGGCGATTATCTTGCGAACCAACCATGGGTCTTCGTGCGAGACCGTCTTGAGCAGGTAGGAGGAAAAGACGGGAATGACCGTCAGGGACAGCACCAGTGACCCAGCGAGGGCGAAGACGATGGTCATCGCAACGGGGATGAAGAACTTGCCCTCGAGACCTTGCAGCGTCAGCAGAGGCAGAAACACGGTCACGATAATTAGCACACCAGCGGTGACAGGGGAAGCCACTTCCTTGACCGCCTTGAGCACGACGTGCAAGCGTGGAATCTTGCGACCGTTCTTGTCATGGCCCAGGTGCTGGACCACGTTTTCGACCACCACAACCGCCGCATCCACCAGCATGCCTAGTGCAATCGCCAAACCGCCTAGGCTCATGAGGTTGGCGGACATCCCGGTCAATTTCATGGCAATGAAGGTGGTCAGCGCCGCCAGTGGCAGCACTACGGCAACTGCAATAGCTGCTCTCAGGTTTCCGAGAAAGGCACCCAGGAGAATCAGCACGAGGACAGTTGCCTCCAGCAATGCCTTGGACACGGTAGAGACGGCCTTGCTGACCAGCTCAGCGCGGTTGTAGAAGGTTTTGATGGTGACGCCTGCTGGCAAGGTGGGTTGCAGCTCATCCAGCTTCTTTGTCACTCCCTCAACAACCTGTCGGGCATTGGCACCCGCCAAACCCAGAACGATGCCTTCTACGGCCTCATCAAGCCCATCCTTGGTCACAACGCCGTAGCGGGTCACACTGCCTTCGCGGACATCAGCCACATCGTCCACGCGAATAGCGTTGCCATCCTTCACGCCGACAACGATGGAGCGCAGGTCATCGGCGTTCTTGATGCTGCCTTCGCTGCGAACGAGCAGAACTTCGTCACCATCTCCAAGGCGGCCTGCACCGTCATTGCGGTTGTTGGCCTCGATAGCGGATTTGAGCGATTCATTGGAGAGACCGAGCAAGGCCAGCTTTCCAAGGTCCGGCACCACTTCGTAGCTACGAACTTTGCCTCCCAGTGCGTTGACGTCAGCCACGCCAGGCACCGTTCTCAGTGCCGGGCGAATTACCCAGTCGAGGACGCTTCTACGCTCCTCCAGGGTCATGTTCTCGGACTCCACTGTGAACATGAACATCTCGCCAAGCGGCGTAGTGATAGGAGCCATGCCGCCAGAGATGCCTGCAGGCAAGTCTGCTTGGATATTGGACAGTCGCTCAGCAACCTGCTGACGAGCCCAGTACACATCTGTACCATCCTCGAAGTCGACGGTCACGTCCACGAGACCGTATTTAGAAACCGACCGCAGCATCCGCTGCCTCGGGATCCCGAGCATTTCCACCTCGATGGGCGCAGCTACCCTCGTTTCTACTTCTTCAGGGGTCATCCCCGGAGCCTTCATGATCACCTTTACCTGAGTGCTGGACACATCGGGGAAGGCATCAATAGGTAGCGTACGGAATGAATACCATCCGAAGCCTGCAAGCAGGATGGAGAGCAGCAGAACGAAAAGCCTTTGGGACAGTGAGAACTGTATTAGACGGCCGAGCATCTCAACTACCTCCGCCTTTACCCAACCAGGCAGCCTTAAGAGCAATGATCGAGTTCGTCGCCACGCTATCGGCAGCTGTAAGTGTGCCGGTCACCTGAACCGTTTCACCAGAGCTGGAGACAACCTGCACGGGAGTCGCTTCAAAGCCAATGGCGGTCCTCTTGAATACGTAGGATTTGCCATCCTGCTGGGTGACCGCGCGCAATGGCAGTGCCCATCCGTCCGTACTGGCGAAGGGCACCCGGACTTGCACAATTTCTCCGGGCAGCAAGTTCTCTGCGCCTTGATTCACCTTCGCCTTCAGGATGACCATCTGGCTCTCGTTGACTGCTGCCGCAGTGGACTGGAACTGCGCAGTAGCACTTTTGCCTACAACTTCGATCACCCCAGTCTTAGACACCAACTTAGCAGATGGAACCTGCACATCCAGCCAGAGATTTTTGGGGTTAGCTAGCCGCAGCAATGCGTCCGAAGCTGACACTCGCTGCCCGCCTTTGGCGTCGACATTGACGACGATCCCCCCCGACTTAGCGACGATAACGAGCGCATCATCGAGCTTCCCACCTGTGGCAGCTCTGTTTATTGCGCTTTCTCCAGCTCCTGCCAGTCGCATTTCTGCCTGGGCCTGCCGCACTCGTGCGTCTTCAGTGCGCTCAGTGATACGGGCTTCTTGGACTCGGCGCTCAGCGATGATGCCTTCGTCAAACAACTGTTGTTCACGTGTCAATGTCTGCTTGGCCAGGTGAAGCTTTGCGGCAGCTTCCATCAATTTGAGCTGCATGGACGCGTAGTCAGCGCTCAGAATTCGCAATAAAGGCTGACCGGCCTTGACCGCTTGCTGTTCAGTGACCAAGATGCTGTCGACCATGCCCGAAACAGGCGTGCTCACAATCGACTCATCGTTTGCAGGAAGTACTACTTTTCCTGCATAAGTCATCCCGGCAATCGGCCTTGCTCTTCCAAGCTCCTTGAGCTGCACGCCCAAGGATTTCATTTGCTCTTCAGTGACTTTGAATTCACTGGCGACGGCATCTGCTGCATAGGCCGAAGGTGCGATAAGAGAAAGTGCGCACGTCAATACAGCCGCGACAAAAACGGCCGTTTGCTGAAACTTCATAAATACTCCCGCGTTTTGTAATGCGCCTGCATGAGACGCAGCTACGCCCTGCCTGACTGAGATGCCAAGTGAGCGGACTACTAAACGAGAAATGGGGGAGCGCGTCCTGACGGAGGCCAGGTGTGAGGGCTTCGGTATGGAGATGGCTCCAGTTCAGCCCATGGAGCTATCTCCTCGCGTCCAGGCATGGCCACGAGGAGGAGGACGAACAACGTCATCCAGTGAACGACGTAATGTGCTTCTAATGGTTGCGTTTCCTTTGACGAAGAGACAGTCAGAACCGAGTGCGAAAAGGTATGAGCATCTTGGTCAAAACTGGGCACGTCACTTAAGGAATCGGCTGCCACCTGAGCAGCCTGGGAGTCAGCGGAGGGCCAACCTGCGTCATGGCCATGGGCATGGAGTGGAGCACTGAAGAGATCCAGTGCGAAGAACACGATGAGAACGCAGCGGACGAAGCGCCGCCACGTGCTGATGCTCGTGCCTGCTTGTCGATACTGCATGGTTGTGCTCACTGGATTGAAGCTACTGAAATGATGGATAGAAAGTCAGTTTCGCCGCTATTAGAACAGAGCAGCTGAGCTTCAGCATCAACATTTTTATATCCCCCCATGGGGGATGGGATTGCAGAGCGTCCGCGTTAGTTCTGACTGGTCTGCAAGTCGTCTTTCGGCGACGGAATAGCAGATTTGTATTGAGCCGTAAGGGCCGCCTCTCATCCTCCCTGGAGGGATGCTAGAATCGTCTCCGCTTCACCCCAAACCATCATTGGCTAGCATCTCGTGTCTCAGCGCTCCCAGGTCACATTCAACAGCTTCCAAGTCATGGTGCGAGTCATCGTGACATTCGCTGTTTTCTGGGGAATGCAAATCAATGCTTTTGGTGGATTCTTGTCTCATGGGTATGGAGCACTCCATGAGCAACAGCACCGCGTCGAATCCTCGAGCCAGGAAGACGCCGCGCACAGCTTTCATCATCACGATGAGTCTGAAGAGCAGGACGGCTCCAGCCCCTCTCACAACCCTGCGGATCATTCTCACGAAACTTCGTCTTTCGCACCTTGCGACATTTCTCTCAAGGTCGCGGAATCTCCAGCTACCTACCTAAGTTACGTGGAGCGAACTTACGGTGCACGGCTCACACGTATAGAAAAGCCCCCGCAAACCTCTCCGAAAACTTGAGTCATCGGCATTGCTTGCCGCTTGTTTACTTTTTTCGGAGCTTATATGCATTTCCCATTCATGGCGTCACGCCAGGAAGGGGTGAGTCTGCGCTATCGCGCTGTGCTACTCACACTCATTTCAATTTTCTTGCTCTCGCTGCACGCCAACTCTTTCGCTCATGCTGTGACTGAGGGTGACAAGGGGTATATCCAAGAGATATCCGGCGTCAACATTCTTCCCTTCATTTATCTGGGCGCAAAGCACATGGTCACGGGCTACGACCATATTCTTTTCCTCCTTGGTGTCATCTTCTACTTGTACCGCCTCAAGGACATTGGCATCTATGTCAGCCTGTTTGCTTTCGGGCACTCCTCGACGATGCTGCTCGGTGTGTACTTCAACATAGGAATCAACAGCTACATCATCGATGCAATCATCGGCTTGTCTGTCGTTTACAAGGCATTGGACAACATGGGAGCCTTCCAGCGATGGCTCGGATTTCAGCCAAATCCGAAGCTGGCAACCATGATTTTTGGCTTCTTCCATGGATTTGGGTTGTCATCCAAGATCCTTGAGTACCAAATCTCTCCTGATGGATTGGTCCCTAATCTCTTGGCGTTCAACGTAGGTGTTGAACTAGGCCAGCTTCTCGCCTTGGGCGCGATTCTGATTGTCATGAGTTACTGGCGAAAGACGAGCAGCTTTATGAAGCATGCGTATTCAGCCAACGTGGTCATGATGACTGCTGGTTTTGTACTTTTTGGCTACCAGCTCACAGGGCTTTTCGTAACTTCCAACGCTTAAAGAATTCTCATATGTCATACAGTTCCGCTCCCAATGCCGTTGACCTGCCGAGCAGCCAGCAGCTTCGCAAATCCACTATCACTGCCGCCATTGTTGCGGCGGTCCTCTTGGTGACGGTAGTGCTTCCTGCGGAGTACTCCGTTGACCCCACTGGAATCGGCAAGGTTCTTGGATTGAAAAAGATGGGGGAGATCAAGACAGAGCTTGCAAAAGAAGCAGAGGCGGACCGGGCCGCTGCAGCGCAAGCATCCCAAGTGGTGACGCCGGATGGACAGCCGGCGGTAGCAGTCCCACCCGAATCAGCAACTGTGGCTACTTCTGCGCAGTTGGCTGAAGACGCTAATTCCGTCGATTGGCGCGATGAAAAGTCGTTTGTTCTGAAGCCAGGCGAAGGCGTTGAAATTAAGTTGAAGATGAACAAGGGTGACTTGGCAAACTTTCAATGGAGAGCCCAGGGAGGAGTCGTCAACTACGACACCCATGGTGACGCGCCAGGACAATCAATTAGCTATGAAAAAGGTCGCGGCGTAGCGAGTGCTGACGGCAACATCACCGCTGCGTTTGATGGCAATCACGGCTGGTTCTGGCGCAATCGCGAGTCTCAGCCTGTCACTGTTACCCTCCGTACGAAGGGCGCGTACACCAGTATCAAGCGCATGTAACCTGGTTGGTAAAACATGCTTGAAGGCCGACAGGGCGCAAACTGTCGGCCTTTTTTTGATGTCTAACGCTCCTCCTGAGGTGGAATCTCTGGCGCAAATTCTGAGGCTCTGAGCACGGTCTCAGTTTGAGGAGTAATATCCCCCCTAGGAGGATACAGCATGAGTGCTAAACATGTACATGATTCACACCCCAAGATGATCGCCCGGCTCAAGCGAGCCAATGGACATTTGAGCAGCGTCATCAAGATGCTAGAGGACGAACGCTCCTGTGTGGACATTGCTCAACAGCTGTTTGCTGTTGAAAAAGCTATTCAGCAAGCGAAAAAAGTTCTTATCCAAGACCACATCGACCACTGCCTTGAACATGCAATGGAGGATGGCGACGGGGTTGAGCGCATTGCGGAGTTCAAGGAAATTACAAGATACCTGTAGCCGCTTTGCCGTGTGCAACTTGCCGACTACATCAGGGAGTGAGTCAATGCTAGATGTATTAAAAAACCGAACCTACCGACACCTATTGGCAGCGCAAGTCATCGCGCTATTGGGCACCGGATTGGCCACCATTGCGCTCAGTCTCTTGGCTTACGATCTAGCCGGTGGAAACGCAGGTGCTGTCCTAGGGACAGCTTTGGCAATAAAGATGTTTGCTTACATCCTAGTTGCGCCCATTGCATCCGGCTTTACGGACCGTATCTCTCGCCGTGCCTTGCTCGTCAGCCTCGATATCATCCGAGCGTTGGTCGCGCTTGGGCTGCCCTTTGTGACACAGGTTTGGCAGGTCTATGTGCTGATTTTTGTTCTTCAATCTGCATCGGCCGCGTTTACACCCACCTTCCAAGCAACGATACCCGATGTGTTGCCTGATGAAGCTCAATACACCAAGGCCCTTTCGCTGTCACGACTTGCCTATGACTTGGAAAACCTTATAAGCCCAGCACTCGCAGCTGCGTTGCTCTCGGTCGTCAGCTTCCATAGTTTGTTTTTTGGCACCTCCATTGGATTTATCGCATCTGCACTCTTAGTTATATCGGTGGCAGTGCCAAAGATTACGGTCAAGAGTGCGGGTGGGGTCTATGAGCGAACAACTAAGGGCATTCGCTTGTATTTCTCAACACCGCGCCTCAAAGGCCTTCTCGCACTTAACTTAGCAATTGCGTCGGCAAGCGCAATGGTCATCGTTAACACCGTGGTCCTGGTTCAGTCCAAGCTAGGACTGACTACAAAGGACGTAGCGTGGATGCTTGCAGCTTATGGCGCAGGCTCAATGGTCACAGCGCTTTTACTCCCACGAATTTTAGAGAAGTTCAAAGACCGAAGCGTTATGTTTGTGGGCGCCGGTGTTTTGGTAGTTGGTCTATTCCTGGGCCCAGTGATGAGCATTCACCAGGTGACACTGATGGTGCTCTGGGCATGCCTTGGTGCTGGGGGTTCTTTGGTTCAGACACCCTCTGGCCGGCTGCTCAGGCGCTCTGCTAATGCTGCAGACAGGCCAGCCATTTTTGCTGCACAGTTTGCCCTTTCACATGCATGCTGGCTGATCAGTTATCCACTCGCAGGATGGTTGGGCGCGAGATCCGGCATGGGCGTGAGCTTTTCGGCCTTGGCGTTCCTTGCTGCCGTGTCCGTTGCCTTAGCCATTTGGGTATGGCCTAAAGGAGATGGCGAGTCTGTCGTGCACGAACATCCAGACCTCCCACGAGACCATCCGCACCTCGCAGGAGGTCATGTCCACTCCCATGAGGTCGTGATTGATGACCTTCATGCACATTGGCCAAATAGAAGCCATTGAATCTCAGTTCGGTATAAGTTGGCAAGGGGTGAGCCGTCCCAGACGATTGACGCTGCTGATAGTGGCATCAATTCCGCCAAGACCAGTCGATCTTCATCCACAGCGTTGTGGTCCCTCGAGCGTGGAGGATGCCATGTTCTAAATTCACAGCACATCATTAAACTCAGGGCGGTGTGCATCCGCCATCATTTGTCGACTAATAAGTTACGGATAGCTATGATTTCGTGGCATCATTCAAGACAAATGGAGTACTTAAGTATGAAGCCAACCCATGATATGTCGACTGGAGAGACAGCGCTCATTGACTTGATCAGTTCAATGCCAGTTGACTCGAAAACATGGAATGAAGCAGATACAAGACACCACTTTATCGATATTCTCATTCATGAAGTTCTCGGTTGGGGCAGGGAGGTCACGAGCCTTGAGCGACATGAGGGAGGAGAATATAGTGACTACGAGCTTGGGAAACCTCCGGAAGTCGTAATAGAGGCAAAACGAGCTGGGGTGGGCTTTGAGATCCCACATGAAGGCACTGCAAGCATAGTAAGGTCGATACGGAGCCTAACATCCATATCGAAGGAATTCAAGGCTGCTTTCGAGCAGGCTATTTCCTACTGCAGCAGACGGGGCATCCAGATCGGAGTAGTTTCTAATTCGTCTCAAGTCATTGTGTTCCTTGGAGTGCGTACAGATGGGGTACCATTAATTGATGGTAAGTGCTTAGTTTTTGGTGATCATACAGCGCTATTAGAGCATTTCCCCCGCCTTTGGCAGGCTATATCTCCCTCCGCAGTACAACGGCGAGAACTTTTAAAAGAGTTAACTTCAATAATCCCAAGTGGTGTCCCCGCTAAATTATCCAGTTATATATCTGGCTATCCTAGTTTTCGCTATCCAAGCGACTCACAGCAAAGCTTGCGAATGCTCAGCGACTTGTTGATTGAGGATGCCCCAAATACCCCAGAATATCGAAAAAAATTTCTCGAGGAATGCTATTGCGAAAGTGGCGCACTCGCCCGTGATGCTTTACTCGGGAAGAATATATTGGCTGCCAGATATGCAGCTATGTTCCCCCCTACCGAACAAAGCCCTTCGCTCAAAGGAGTTAAAAGAGATGCCAGCGACAGATTCGGCATCTCTCAAGAAGTAGTAGCCGAAGCATTAGGAAGACGACCTATAGTGATAATTGGTGATGTAGGAGTTGGAAAAACCTCCTTCATCCGGAATCTCATATATGTTCGTGCTGCAGATGAAATGAAAAATGCAGTTTACATATATATTGATTTGGGCAGTCAAGCGAATCTGGGACAGGATATTCATGAATTTTTGATAGAGGAGATCGAGCGGCAGCTTCTAGATAATTATGCTGTAGACCTCTTCGAAGATACCTTTGTCCGAGGAGTTTATCACGGCGAAATAAAGCGATTCGAAAAAGGAATTTATGGGCGTTTAAAAGATTCAGCACCAGAAAAATTCATAGAAAAGCAAATCGAGCTATTAGAAGAGCTGACAAAGAACCGTGTGCTGCATCTTCAGAAATGTATTCAGCACTTGTCAAAAGGGCGTCAAAAGCAAGTAGTACTCTCCATCGATAATGCTGATCAACGAGAGTTAAGGGATCAACAGCGCGCCTTCCTTGCAGCCCAAGAATTTGCCAGCATATGGCAAGCGTTAGTTTTGGTTTCTATTCGTCCACGCACATATTTCGCCTCGAAAAATGCGGGATCGATTTCTGCATACCCACAACGGATACTGACTATATCACCACCTCGTGTCGATTTAGTTCTAGAAAAGAGGTTGAAATTTTCACTTGATCTAGCCGAAGGTCGACTACCCCTTGACCGTTTAGATGGGATCACTATACGACTAGACTCTATCGCGCTTTTTCTTCGTGCCTTAATTTACTCGCTAAAGAATGCCAAGGAACTTGGCGAATTTATGAGCAATATTACCGGCGGAAATATTAGAGAGGTACTAGAACTTATAAAGGGGATTATTGGAAGCCCGAATGTAGATTCTGACAAAATTATCACAATAATGGAGAATGACGGCGAATACATCATTCCGCTTCATGAGTTCACTAAGGCGGCACTTCTTGGTGAATACTCGCATTACGATTCAAAATCTTCTTTGGCGTTAAATCTTTTTGACGTCCGTTACCCTGATAAGAGAGAGCATTTCTTGTGCCTGATACTTGTCTCCTATCTAGGCAGCGACACGCCTGGTAAGTCAACGGAGGGGTTCGTTCCGACTCAAGATATCTGTGCAGAGTTAGGACGCTTTGGTTTTGTTGTCGATCAAGTTGAGCACGCCCTACGCAGGCTTACAAATAAGAAACTCATCGAAACAACTGAGCGAGTGACGTTTGATGAAGGATTACAAGGACTAGTTGGAGATATGCCAATTGCGTTTCGTGTTACCACCATCGGCTCCTATCATTGCAACCGTTGGGCCTCGACTTTCGCTTACATGGATGCAATGCTCGTTGATACGCCCATTTTAGATCCGAGCTTAAGGCAAGATATCTCCAGAAGAATTGATTCATTTGATATTTCAGAGCGCTTACGGCGGACTGAAATTTTTGATCTTTACCTACTCAAGTGCTGGTCAGAGCTTTCCGAAAAGCCCGTTTATTTTGACTGGCCTACAGTACGTGCTAGTGGAAATAGGTCCTTCGATTCAGTGCGAAGGGCTGTAGACAAAAAAGGGAATAGATGATAGATTGGAAAGCATTCATGAATCGCTCATTTAATTCAATGAAAGCAAAATCTCAGACAAGGAAAAGCCTTAGTAATTGAGACACTATAAGCAGTCCATCATTCGTCAAAATCCAGATCATTGACCCTAACCTTAAACCGTAAAATGAAAATACTTCTCTAGCACACCAGCCAAGGAAAGCAGCGATGTCTTAAATATTAGACTGAGAGATTCCATTAACTAGCTTGATAAAATCTCCCAGTCGCTTAAACGAATCCCTGTTAATGCAACCGACTGAGTATAAAGCTGGATTAATGATTCTTGTGAGCCTCCGACTTCTTTAGAACACCGCATAATTAGGTCAAACGACACTTCCATAAACAATGCCGATAGTATGTCGTTTGCCATTGGGCTAGCTGCCGAGAAGCAACCTTTTTTTATTGATTTTATTACATCTTGATCAGATACAATTTTTCCGTACGGAACGTTTAAATGCGTAGAAATGATCAGTGCTGCGGACATAATTATCCTTATGTTTCCCCAATAATTGATTTTGCTATAACCACATCGGAAATTTTAATTGCATAGCAAAAGATGATATTCGTATCTGATTTCTGAAAATCAGTCTGAGTTACATAAAACCATTCTCTTAAGAGGTGGAATTTAGCCTAAGTACTATGAGCACATGCCTTCAGCATTTCAATGTGCAGGCAACAATTATTGGTTTCGCATGGCTTGAATCAACGCGCATGTGTATAAGTAGGGCCACACGTCGCCACACCAAGAGCATCACTCAATGCTGTGTTTTCTAGAGCAAGCTCTACATACATGCGCTTCAACCGCTCATTCTCGAGTTGGAGGTTGCGTATCTGTGGAAGATTGTCGCGATCCACCTGCGCATACCTAGCTCGCCAGCGATAGAAGGTTGTCTCACTGATGGAGTGCCGCTTGCACACCTCCGACACCTTAGAACCTCCTTCAACCTCTCGAAGGACTGCGAGGACCCCTGCCTCCTTCATTGTTTCTGCACTCACGACACAACCCTCACTAGAACGCATCGATGCAGCTAGATCACGTGTCCAGCAACTCGACTTAAAGAAAATTAGCTTCTCTACTCTATGCACAGAGAACTAAACAGGACGCGAATTGTTGCATATAAGTAGGAGGCTTTTGAGCAGTATGGATTTGGAGAGTCGACGTATTGTCAGTAGGCTCAGAGACTTCAGGGATGCCTATTCCTAAGAAAGACAAGCCTAGACTGAAGATCTCAGGGAGGCAGTTGCTCGCATGCAATGTTCTGAAACTACGTCGAATGAAGCAATGGACTCAAGAGGAGTTGAGTTACGAGGCGGGCTTGCACCGCACCATGGTGGGTCAGATAGAACGTGAACGCAGAAACGTTACGTTAGCCACGATGGAGTCGATCGCAGCAGCACTTGAAGTGGACATAGGTGATCTGTTAGCGAGCACAGAAGAGCTGAAGTCCTAGATGTCAGTTTCATGGCTTGCTATGAGAAGAACCCTTGCAACATCGCAGACAGGCCTTACAGTTCGAAGCAGTCAAGCAGACCACGAAGCGACGCATGGAATGCATAGCGAGAGGGGAAAAATTTCACCTAAGGTTATCAATAGCATTAGATGGATTTGAGATGCTCATGAACTGTCTAAAGCTGCGTCGAATACTAAAGTGTTAGATATACATCGTTCCCCTATCAAATTCGATGTGTATCGAGTGTTTTGCCAGCTATAATGACTGACGAACTGCCCGAGTTCCCGCGCAGCGCGCTCGAAGCACTGCGCGAGCCGCTGGAGACCGGCCAGATCAGCATCGCCCGCGCGGCGCAGCAGGCCACCTTTCCTGCCCGTTTTCAGCTCATTGCCGCGATGAACCCCTGCCCCTGCGGCTTTCGGGGCTCGCGCCAGCGCCCCTGCCGCTGCTCGCCCGACCAGGTCAGCCGCTACCAGGCCCGCATCAGCGGCCCCCTGCTCGACCGCATTGACCTGCACCTCGAAGTCAGCCCCCTGCCCGCCGATGAGCTGCTCACCGCCCCGGCCGGCGAATCGACTGCCACCATCCGCGAGCGGGTGACCGCCGCCCGTGCCCGGTCCCTGCAGCGCCAGGGCATGCTCAACCAACAGCTGCAAGGCCAGGCGCTCGACGATTACTGCCAGGCCGAGCCCGCCGCGCTGCAGCTGCTGCAAACCGCCGCCGCCCAGCTGGCCTGGTCGGCACGCGGCATCCACCGCAGCTTGCGTGTGGCACGCTCGATTGCGGATCTCGCGCAGTCGGAGACCATCAGCCCGGCCCATGTGGCCGAGGCGGTGCAGTACCGGCGGGCGCTGCTGGGTACGAGCGGCATGTAGCCAGCGCTGCTGAACGCTCACCCTTATGCAGAAAACGCGTTTGCTAAGTCAGAAAAATTAGTTCCTCCCGCAACGCTGACTTCGCACAATCCCCCCTTTTGCGCCGCGCAGCCCTGCTGCGAACGGCGGTTTTTTGAAAGCGGATATGGGCGTAAGCAAATGGGGCCAGTGGCGAATCTTGGGCGTGGCGGCAGCGTCGCTGTGTGTGGTGGCCGGTGCCAGTGCGTCAGGCGCAGCCAGCGCCCCTAGCGGCGCCCCCATCCGTATTGGCCTGCTGGCCCCGCTGACCGGATCGGGCGGCGCCTATGGCAAGGAAGAGGAAACAGCGGCCAAGGCCGCCGCTGCCCATATCAATGCCCATGGCGGTGTGCTGGGCCGGCCGCTGGAGATTGTGGTGGCCGATGACGAGACCACGCCCACAGCCGGTGTGTCGGCCGCGCGCAAGCTGATCGATGTGGATGGTGTGGTGGCGATCACCGGCGTCTGGAGCAGCGCGGTGGCGCTGGCCGTGCGCCCGGTGGCACTCGAGAAGAATGTGGCTTTGCTGCCCGTGGGCTCGGCCGATGAGCTGACCGAGGGCGATAACAAGGGCCTGGTCTGGCGCTTCCAGACCAATGGCAAGAACTGGGGCCAGGCCTTTGCCAATGTGGCCTACAAGGATGGCGCGAAGACCGCCTCCATCCTGGTGCTGCAAACGCCTTTCACGCTCAGCACCGTCAAGCCCTTTGCCGAGCGCTTTGCGCAGCAGGGCGGCAAGGTGCTCGACACCCTCTACTTCAACCCCAACCAGCCGTCGTACCGAGCCGAGGTGGAAAAGATCTTCAGCAAGAAGCCCGATGCGGTCTTCCTGCCCAGCTATATCCCCGAGTTCAGCGCCATCGTGCGCGAGATCTACCGCAGCGGCTACGAAAGCAAGCTCTACACCTTCAGCCATGCGGCCGACAGCGGCGGCAAGTTTGTGCAGAACGTGGGCAAGGCCGCCGCCGAAGGCGTGAACCATGTGCAGGCCACGCCGGTGGGCAACAACGCCAGCTACCAGCTCTACCTCAAGCAAACCCAGCAACCCGAAGGCACCATCGTCGCCTTTGGCGCCAATGTGTTTGACGAGATCAATGTGCTGGCGCTCGCGATCGAAAAGGCCAAGAGCGCCAAGGCGGCCGACTTCAGCAAGGAGATCGCCAACGTGGTCAACGCCAAGGGCCCCGATGTACACGACCCCGTGCAGGGCCTGCAGCTGATCCGCGCGGGCAAGCCTTTCCGCTACTCCGGCGCGACAGCGGACTTCCGCTTTGCGCCCAATGGCGACCAGGTGGACCTGGACTACGGCCACTACCGCGTGCTCAACGGCGTGAGCAAGCTGGTGGGCACCACCAAATGAGCCTGCAGACAGATGATCTGCTCAGGGTTCAGGATGTTCATGTAGGTTTTGGCGAATTCACCGCGCTGGACGGTGCCCACCTGCGCATTGCGCGCGGCGGCATCACCGGCATGGTGGGGCCCAATGGTGCGGGCAAGTCCACCTTGTTCAATGTGCTGGGCGGCCAGCAGGCCCACCAGGGCGGCCGGGTGCTGTTCGACGGCCAGGACATCACGCACTGGTCCGTGCACCGCCGCGCCCAGGCCGGGCTCACCCGCACTTTTCAAATCTCGCGCGAGATGGGCGCGCTCACGGTGCTGGAGAACCTGCTGCTCGCCGCCCCGCAGCAGCCCGGCGAAAAACTCTGGCATGCGCTGCTGAACACGGCGGCAGCCCGCCAGCATGAAGCCCAGGCGATGGCGCAGGCCCAGACCCTGCTCGAGCGCGTGGGCCTGTGGCGCCTGGCGCATGACCGGGCCGACAGCCTCTCGGGCGGCCAGAAGAAACTGCTGGAGCTCTGCCGCGCGCTGATGCTCAAGCCCCGGCTGGTGCTGCTCGATGAGCCGGCGGCCGGCGTCAATCCGGTGCTGGTCGGCGAGATTGCCGACTTCATCCGCAGCCTGCAAGCTGAAGGCATGAGCTTTGCCATTGTGGAACACAACATGGACATGATTGCCGCGCTGTGCGACCCGGTGTATGTGCTGGCCCAGGGCAAGGTGCTGACCCAGGGCAGCTTTGCACAGGTGTCTGCCAACGCGCAGGTGGTCGAGGCCTACCTCGGAGGTGTGGCATGAGCGCCGAACTGCGTCTGGACAGCGTCGTGGCCGGCTACGGCGCGCGCGCCGTGCTGCACGGCGTGAGCCTGGATGTGGCACCCGGCTCCAGCCTGGTGGTCGTCGGCCCCAATGGCTCGGGCAAATCCACCTTGATGCGCGTGGTGACCGGGCTGATCCGCCCGCAGTCGGGCCGCGTGCTCTGGGATGGCCGCGACATCACCGCCCTCGATGCACCGGGCCGCGCACGCCTGGGGCTGGGCTATGTGCCGCAAGAGGCCAATGTGTTCCGCAACCTCTCGGTGCTGGACAACCTCAAGCTCGGCCATGAGTTCATCGCCAGCGGTGGCGCCAGGGCCTTGCGCGAGCGGCTCGATGCGGTGCTGGCGCTGTTTCCCGAGATCGTTCCCAAGCTGAATGTCGCCGCTGGCTTGCTCAGCGGCGGCCAGCGGCAGATGGTGGCCATGGGCGCGGCGCTGATGCCCTCGCCCCGGCTGCTGGCGCTCGATGAGCCCTCGGCGGGTCTGTCGCCCTTGAATGCATCGCGCCTGTTTGAGGTGGTGCAGCGCGTGGCGCAAACCGGCGTCACCTTGTTCATGATCGAGCAGAACACCCGCCTGGGCCTGGCCGCTGCCGACCAGGGCCTGGTGCTGGTCGCCGGCCAGGTGCGGGCGCGCGCGCCCAGCCAGGAGCTACTGTCCAACGGCCAACTTCAAAGTCTTTATCTGGGGGCGCACTGATGCTGGCGAAGCTCATCTTCAACGGCCTGGTATCGGGCCTGCTCATTGCGTTGCCTGCGCTGTCCCTGGCCCTGGTTTTCAGCGTGCTGCGCTTTGCCAACTACGCCATTGGCGCGATGCTGACCACCGGCGCGTATCTGGTCTATGCCTTCAACGGCCCGCTGAACTGGCCACTGCCACTGGCGGTGGCCGCCGGCATGGCGCTCAGCATTGCGCTGGCACTGCTGCTGGACCGGCTGGTGTTTGCGCCGCTGCGCGGGCGCTCGGGCGTCACCTTGCTGGTGGCCTCGATCGGTGCCGGCCTGGTGCTGGAGAACCTGGTGCGCCTGGTCGCCGGCAATGCGCCGCGCGGCTTTGGTGTCGAGATTGCCCGCCCCGCGCGCCTGCTCGGCCTGCGCGTCAACCAGGAGCAACTGATCACCCTGGTCTGCGTGCTGGTGGCGCTGGCTCTCGTGTGGCTGGTGTTCCGCTTCACGCGCCTGGGCCGGGCCATGCAGGCGGTGGCCGACAACCCCGATCTGGCGGACGTGCGCGGTATATCGCGCAAAAAGGTGACGGCCACGGTCTGGGCGCTGGCCGCCGCAATGGCGACCTTGTCGGGCATGCTGATCGGCCTGGATTCGAATGTGGACCCGCAAATGGGCTGGAACTACCTGTTGCCGGTATTTACCGCAGCCATCCTGGGCGGCATCGGCAGCCCGATGGCGGCGGTGGCAGGCGCGCTGCTGCTGGGGGTGACCGAAGAGCTGGCGACCCTGTTGCTGCCGCCCCACTACCGCACGGTGGTGGCCTTTGGGGTCATGGCCTTGCTGTTGCTGCTGCGCCCGCAGGGTCTGTTTGGTGCCAAGTGGGTGCGCAAATGACAAGTTATCTGATTGCAACCCTGGTGCTGGTGGTGATCGCCACCTTGTCGGGCCTGGCGCTGAACCTGCAATGGGGCCTGGGCGGCCTCGTTAATTTTGGCCTGTTCGGCTTTTACATGCTGGGTGCCTATGCCTGCAGCCTGCTGCAGATGCAGGGCTTGCCGCCGCTCGCTGCCATGCTGCTGGCCCTGCTGCTGACGGCTGCGGCCAGTGCGCTGGTCAGCTTGATATCGGTACGGCTGAGCGAGGACTACCTGGCCATCGTCACCTTGGGCTTTGCCGAATCGCTGCGGCTCTTTATCAGCTACGAGGAATGGCTGACCCGGGGCACCCTGGGCATCCCCAATATCGTGCGGCCCTTTGCCGACCTGGTGCCCAGCGCCTGGCGCGATCTGTTCTTTCTGGGCTTTTGCCTGGTCTGGCTGGCGCTGGTGTTTGTGGTGCTGCAGCGCCTGGCGCGCTCGCCCTTTGGCCGCCTGCTGCGCGCCACGCGCGAGGACGCGGGCGTGGCCGAGGCGCTGGGCAAGAACGTGCTCTGGGTGCGGGCGCGCAGCTTTGCGCTGGGCGGTGCCATCCTGGGCATTGCCGGCAGCCTGCACGCCTTCTACTACACCTATATCGACCCGACCCAGTTCAGCACCATCTTGACGGCCTACGCCTTCATGGCCGTGATCCTGGGCGGGCGCGGTAGCCATGCCGGCGTGCTGGTTGCCGGCTTCACGGTGATTCTGCTGCTGGAGGGCAGCCGCATGCTGGCCGGCGTCGTGCCCTGGCTCGATGGCACGCAGCTGGCTGCCATCCGCCTGTCGCTGGTCGGCGTGCTGCTGCTGGCGATGCTGATCTTCAAACCCAACGGCCTGCTGCCGGAATACCGGCTGGGCCCCCGCTCTCAAGGAAAATAGCCATGTCCCGAATCACCCGCAAATCCCGCGACGACCTGCCCGCCGCAGAGCAGCCGCTGTGGGACCGCATGCTGGCCGCCGGCGATTTTGCCGACCAGGCCGGCGTCATGGCGCAGCGCCTGCCGATCTTCTCGCAAACCTGGGCGCTGCTGCTGCAGCTGGGCCAGGAAGCGGTGCTGCCCAAACGCTACACCGAGCTGGCCATCGTCACCGTCTCGCTGCTCAATGAATGCGAGTACTGCATCGACCATCACGGCCCCAAGTTGTTGGTCGAAGGCCTGTCGTCCGAAGGCGTGCGAACGCTGCTGGACTACGCCAGCCACCCCGAGCTGAACGAGCTGGACCGCCTGGTGGTGGAGTACGCGATTGCCGTGACCCGCAACTGGAGCCAGACACGCGACGAGATCTTTGGGCGCCTGCACCAGCATTTCAGCGAAGCGCAGATTGTGGAGCTGACCTGGCGCACGGCACTGTGCGGCGCGTTCAACCGCTTCAACGACATCCTGCAGGTGCAGACCGCGCCGCTGGGCAGCCCGGCAGCCAGCGAGGCGGCGGCGCAGGTCTAAAGGCAGGGGCACCGTGATGGATTTATGGGAATGAGCCGACAGCCCCGGCGTGAACTGCGCCTCAACACTTTTCAGATGGCCGCGCCGTCCCACAACTGGGCGGGTCTGTGGAAGCACCCGCGCGACAACCAGGCGCAATACCACCAGTTGTGCTACTGGGCGGACATGGCCCGCACGGCAGAGCGCGGCCTGCTCGACGGCATCTTTATCGCCGATGTGTTTGGCATCTACGACGTCTATGCCGGCAATGCCGATGCGGCCTTGGCGGCAGGGGCCCAGTCCCCGCAGCTGGACCCGACCATGCTCATCTCGGCGATGGCCCTGGTGACCGAGCACATCGGCTTTGGCGTGACCGCCAGCCTGAGCAACGACCACCCCTTCTCCTTCGCACGGCGCTTTGGCACCTTGGACCACCTGACCAACGGCCGCCTGGGCTGGAACATCGTCACCGGCTACCTGGAGAGCGGTGCGCGTGGCCTGGGCCGCGACAGCCTGCGCGACCATGACGAGCGCTATGACGTGGCCGAAGACTTCATGGCCGCGATCTACCAGCTCTGGGAAGGCAGCTGGGAGGCCGGCGCTGCCGTGCGCGACAAGGACAGCGGCGTGTTCAGCCACCCGGAGCGCGTGCATGCGGTGGCGCATGACGGCCCCTACTACCGCGTGCATGGCCGGGCACTGGCCGAGCCCTCGCCCCAGCGCACGCCCCTGCTGTACCAGGCCGGCAGCTCCGCGCGCGGCCAGCAGTTTGCCGGCCGCCATGCCGAGGCCTGCTTTATCAACGGCCCCACACCCGCAGCAGCCGCCAAATCGGTGAAGGCCTTGCGCGCATCGGCCCAGCACGCCGGCCGCGATCCCTACGATCTGCTCGCGCTGCTGGGCGCCACCGTGATCGTTGCGCCCACCACCGCCGAAGCCCAGGACCTGCGCGACGAATACCGGCACTACCTCGACAGCGCCGGCCAGCTGGCGCTGGTCTCGGGCTGGACCGGCATGGACCTGTCCCAGCTGGGCCTGGACGATGTGCTGCCGTTTGCCAAGACCAATGCCATCCAGTCCACCGTCGAGCACCTGACGCGCAACACGCCACAGCCGCCCAAGGTCCGCGACCTGCTGGATTTCAGCCCCGTCGGTGCGCGCGCGCCGGTCTTCATCGGCTCGCCGGTCGATGTGGCCGACCAGATGGCCCACTGGGTCGCCGAGAGCGATATCGATGGCTTCAACCTTGTGCGCACCGTCATGCCCGAGAGCCTGAACGCCATCGTCGACCTGCTGATCCCCGAGCTGCAAAACCGGGGCATGTTCAAGACGCGCTACGCAGAAGGCACCTTGCGCGAGAAGCTGTTCCCGGCAGGGGGCAAGCTGCTGCCGGCCAGCCACCCGGGCGCAGCGTACCGGCGTTAATTTTGATGCGGGCGGTTACTTCAACCATCCCCCAAAAAACAACCCCCACCACCCGGCAACAGGCAATGGGGGTTGGCACATCAGCGCAGACAGCCGCTTCAGGCTTCCGGCATCAGCGGCTCGCCCAGGTTCAGCATCAGGCGGTTGGCCCAGGCAAAGATGGCGTCCGAGTGCAGCAGGTCCAGCACCTCACCGTCGTTCAGGCCCTCGGCCTTGAGCGCGTCGATGTCGGCGGCGTTGATGGCGGCGGGCTGCTCGGTGATCTTGATCGAGAACTGCACGATGGCCTTTTCACGCGCGGTGGTGCCGGCAGTGGCGGGCTCTTCGAACACCTGGGCAATGGTGTCGCTGCGCTTGGCCAGCTGCTCAAAGCGCTGCGCATGCACCGACGCGCAGTAGACGCAGCCGTTGATGCGCGATACCACCGTGGAGCCCAGCTCGCGCTCGGCACGCGAGAGGCCGCCGGGCGCATACATGATGGCGTTGAAGGCGGTGGAGCGCTCGCGCAGGATCAGCGGCTGGTGCACCAGGAACAGGTAGTAGTCCGAGGTCTTGGCCTTGGGGTGGCTTTCTTCGAGCACGGCCATCTGGTCGGGCGTGGCCTGGCCCAGCTGAACGACATCGAGCCAGGCCTTCCATTCCAGCGATTCGTTGGTGAAGCCGTGGGCGCGGATGACCTGGGCGGGTTGGAATGCGGCGGGCGTGCTCATGCGGTGGCCTCCTCGGATGCTTTCATGGCTTGCAGGCCGGCCACAAGGCGGACCTGGTAGGAGAGAAATGCGATCAGCTGCGACAGCGCCACGACAGCCGGGGTGCTGATGCCTGCGGCGGGCAGGGTTTCCAGCGCCGCCTTGTCGCCCTCGATCGGGTTCTCGATCAGGGTGCGGGTAAAGGCCAAGATGGCCGCCAGGCGCGGGTCTTGCGCATCCTGGGGTTGGCCGGTCTCGGCCACAGCGATCAGCGCGGCATCCACCGGCAGCTGCTGCAGGCGTTCGCGGTAGTGGGCAACCAACTCGGGCGCGGGGGTCAGGCGGCAGGCGTAGAGTGCAACCAGCAGGCGCTCGGCCAGGCTGATGCCCGGCAGCGCCGGATCAAACAGGGCCTGGTAGCTGCCCTGGGTGGCGGCCACCACCTTTTCACGCTGGTGGCGCGCCGCATAGGTGCGGCTGCCCGGTGCCAGACCGACCAGCCGGTCGATCAGGTCATCGCTGGGGGATGTGGACATGCAAGACTCCTTGGATTTATGGTTGTGCAGCGCCGGCCTGGGCCGCCACCGCGCGTTCTAGAAACTGCAGCACGCCCTGCCAGGACGCGGCATCGGCATGGGCGTTGTCGGCCGGGTTGCCGCCGCCGGTGCTGACCTTGCCCGAGACCGGGTGGGCATAGACCAGCTGCGTGGTCGGCACATAGGGGAACAGGATCGCGTGGCCGGCGCGCTCAAAGTCCAGCCACTGCACATCGTGCGGGTGCTGCACCTCGGCCAGCTTGTCGCGCACCATCTTTGAGTACACGCTCGACGGCCAGGAGCCATCGTCGGTCGCCGACAGCAGCATCACCGGGCCCTGGATGCGCTCCACCGGGATGCGTGCACGCGCCACCGCCTCGGCATCGCGCAAGGCGGTGCGCATTGCACGCTCATGGCGGTGGGGCGACGGGCCTTCGTCAAACGGGGCCCAGCTGGCCGTGCGGTTGTTCTCCCAGATGTGGGTGAGCGGCTGGCCACCCAGCAGCCAGGTCGGGCCTTCGCGGCCCACCTGCGGGTCGCAGGCGTTCTGGCCGCTGTGCACCAAGGCGCTGGGCACATAACCCACCACGGCCGATACCTGCTGCGCAAAGGTCGCCCCCAGGAGCAGCACCAGCTCACCGCCGCGCGACTGGCCGCTGAGCGCGACAAAGTCATGCGCCGGTTGCACCGTGCGGCGCAGCCATTGCAGGCCTTTTTCAAAATACTCCAACGGGGTGTTGGAGATGTAGGGCGACAGGCCCGGCGCCTTGAAATACGCCAGCGCAAAGGCCGCATAGCCGCGCGATGCATAGAGCGCCGCGCGCGGCTCATTGATGCCGCCGCCCGAGCCGTTGACGATCATCACCGCCGGGTGCGGGCCGGGGCCAGCGGGCAGGTACAGGGTACCGACCAGGCCGTCCTCGCGCACCTCGCGGCGGGTCACGCCGGGGGCGGCGAGCTGCTGGCTCAAGCGCGCCTGCGCCTGCGCAGTGCCCGCGCTGGCTTGCAAGCTCGTCACCAACGCATCCGTCACCGGCTGGTTGAACAGCTCACGGCTGGGGGATGCCACTGGGCTTTGCGACCAGACCAGGCCCATGCCATCGACACCGGCATAGCTGCCGGAGACGGGCGCATCGCGGCACAGATCAACAGCACCCTGCGCATCGGCAATAAAGCGCGCCTGCGCGCGCCACAGCACGCCGCTGCGCGGGGTCTCGGCAGTCACCTCCACCGCCTCACCGGGCTGAGCGCCTTCGATACGGATGTGGCGCGCCACATCGATCAGCGCGTCGGCCTGGTCCATCGTGATGGACAGCTGGGCCATCAGGGCGCCACCTTGGTCACCATCGATGCGGTGGTGCGGTCGCTGCTGAACGGGGTGACCTTCAGGCCCTTCTTCGCGGCCCAGATATTGCGGTAGTGGAACAGCGGGATGATGCCCACATCATCGGACACCACCTTGGCCGACTGGCGCAGGATGCTCTCGCGCTTGGCCATGTCGAACTCTTCGGTGGATTCGGTCAGCGCCTTGTCCACGGCCGGGTTGCTGTAGTGGCCCCAGTTGGAGGCGCCCAGGCCCTTCTTGGCATCGACCGTGGCCAGCACGTTCACCAGCGCATAGCTGGCCTCACCGGTGCCATTACCCCAGGCCAGCATGCTCATCGCATATTCGTTCTTGTTGGCGCGGCCCGAGTACACGGCCCATGGCACCACCTCCACCTGGGTCTTCACGCCAATGCGGGTCCAGAACTGGGCCACCACCTGGGCCGTTTCCGGGCCTTGTGGGTAGCGGTCGTTGGGCACATGCATGGTCAGCTTGAAGCCTTCGGGGAAACCGGCATCGGCCAGCAGCTTCTTGGCCTTGGCGGCATCAAAAGGAATATTCTTGATGTCGGGGTTGTAGCCATAGGTGTTCTTGGGCATCCACTGGTTGGCCTCGGTGGCCGCATCCTGCAGGATGCGGTCGACGATGGCGCCCCGGTTGATCGCCAGGTTCAGCGCCTCACGCACGCGCTGGTCGAGCAGCGGGTTCTTCGCCAACGGCTTGCCAGCGTTGTCGGTGATGAAGGCATTGGGCGCCGGGTTGAAGCTGGGTTGCAGCAGCATCACGCGCAGACCGTCATAGGGGTAGACGGTGACGTTCGGTGCGTTCTTCAGGCGCGCGAGATCTGAGACCGAGACCTTGTCGATCACATCCACATCGCCCGCCAGCAGCGCGGCGGTGCGCGATGCGGCATTGTTGATATAGCGGTAGTTGACCTTGTCCCAGATGGCCTTGTCACCCCAGTAGCCCTCATTGCGCTGCATCACCACGCGGTCACCCGGCGTGTAGGAGACCCATTTGTAGGGGCCCGAGCCGACCATGGCCTTGCCCGAGTTGTAGTCTTCGGTGGCCGACTTCTCGCCCACATGCTTGCTGACGATGTGTACCGAGGCCAGGTTCAGCGGCAGATCGGGGTTGGGGATGTTGGTCTTGATGATCAGCGTGTGCGGGTCCTTGGCGGTGACCGATTCGACGGTACGCAGGTAGCCGGCAAAGGTGGCCACGCTGCCGGGCACGGCGCGGGCGCGCTGGTAGGAGTAGATGACGTCCTCGGCGCTGAAGGCCTTGCCGTCTTGCCACTTCACATCGGTGCGCAGCTTGAACTCCCAGGTCTTGGGGTCCAGGTTCTTCCAGCTCGCAGCCAGGCCGGGCTGCAGCTTGTTGTGGTTGTTCTGTACCAGCAGATCCCAGAAGTGCAGGTCCACCGAGCGGTCGCCGGCGTGGTTGTTGAGCTGGGGGTCCATCGACGAGACCGGGTCGGCAAAGCCGATGTTCAAGGTCTGCGCATGGGCAGCCAGGCCAGCGCCCATCAGGGCAGCGGTGAGGGAAGAGACGATGATGCGTTTCATGGCGAACTCCTGGTGAAACTGTGAAAACGGGGCAATGAATACGGAGAAAAAGGCGGCGCTCAGCTGAGCGTTCAGGCGTCGTTCAAATGGCAGGCGCTTTGGTGCTGGATGGCGATGCCCTTGAGCTGGGGCGCCTCCACCTTGCAGCGCGGCATGGCACGCGGACAGCGCGGATGAAAGTGGCAGCCGCTGGGAGGGTTGAGCGGGCTGGGGATTTCACCCTGGATGGCCGAGTAGGTCTTGTGGCGCGCGTTCATGTTGGGCACCTCGGCCAGCAAGGCTTGGGTGTAGGGGTGGTTAGGCCGGGCAAACAGCTCTTCGACTGGCGCAGTCTCGATCACGCGGCCCAGGTACATCACCACCACCCGGTCGCAGATGTGCTCGACGACGCCCAGGTCATGGCTGATAAACAGGTAGGTCAGGTGCAATTGCTCGCGCAGGTCCATGAACAGGTTCAGGATCTGCGCCTGGATCGACACATCGAGTGCGGCCACGGCCTCGTCGCAGACCAGCATGCGGGGCTGCACGGCCAGCGCGCGGGCAATGCCGATGCGCTGGCGCTGGCCACCGCTGAACTGGTGCGGGTAGCGGCTGCGCAAGGCCGGGTCCAGCCCGGCGCGCTCCATCTGCGCGCAGACGTAGTCATCAAAACCGGCCGGATCGACCAGGCCATGGATACGGGCCGCCTCGCCGACGATCTCGTCCACGCGCAGGCGCGGGTTCAGGCTGGCGTAAGGATCCTGAAAAATCATCTGGATACGCAGGCGCTCGGCATGGCGCTCGGCCGGCGTCAGGCTGGCCATGGCCTTGCCGGAGAACAGCACGTCGCCATCGGACGGAGGCAGCAGCCCCGCCGCGATGCGGCCCAAGGTGGACTTGCCGCAACCGGATTCGCCCACCAAGCCCACCACCTCACCGGGGCGCACCAGCAGATCGACCCGGTCAACCGCGCGGGTGACCGGGTGGGGCTTTTCCAGCCCCAGGCTTTGCAGCAGGCGGCCACCGATGCCTGGCTTTTGCTCGCCAAAGCGCTTGCTGACCTGGCGCAGCTCGACCACCGGGGTGTCTGCCGCGCTGTCTGCCGTGGGTGTATGTGTCATCGTGTCGTTCATACGCGCACCTCCAGGCCCTGTGCCGGGGCGGCGCTTGGGGCGCTGGCGGTCAGCGCCGGGTGAAAGCAGCGCACCAGGCGGCCGGGCAGCGGCTCGGTCTGCTCGGGCTGGGCCTGGCAGGCGGCAGTGGCGCGGGTGCAGCGCGCCGCAAAGGCGCAGCCGGGAGGAAGCTGCAGCATATTGGGCGTCATGCCGGGAATCTGCTGCAGGCGGCTGCCGCGCCGGTTGTTGGCCGGCAGGCTGCCGATGAGGCCGGCGGTATAGGGGTGCAGGGGGCTGTCCAGCACGGCATCCACGCCGCCCTGCTCAACGATGCGGCCGGCATACATGACCGCCACTTCGTCGGCCAGACCGGCCACCACCGACAGGTCGTGCGTGATCCAGATCAGCGCCGTGCCCTGCTGGCGCGCGAGCTTTTGCACCTCGGACAGGATCTGCGCCTGGATGGTCACATCCAGCGCCGTCGTGGGCTCGTCGGCAATGATCAGATCGGGCCGGTGCAGCATCGCAGTCGCTATGGCCACGCGCTGGCGCATGCCGCCCGACAGCTGGTGCGGGTAGGCCTGCAGGCGCTCGTCGGGGCTGGCAATGCCCATCATCGCCAGGGTCTCGCGGGCCCGCTCACGTGCCTGGGCCTTGCTGGCGGAGGTGTGGGCGCGCACCGCTTCGATCATCTGCGTGTCCACGCGCAACACGGGGTTGAGCGTCATCATCGGGTCCTGGAAGATCATCGCGATGCGGTTGCCCTGCAGCTGGCGCAGCTCGCGCGGCTTGATCTTGGTGATGTCACGGCCCTGGAACAGCACCTCACCGCCGGTCACGCGGCCCGGTGCATCGACCAGGCCCATGATGGAAAAACCGGTGACGGACTTGCCCGAGCCGGACTCGCCGACCAGGCCCAGGATGCGGCCGCGCTCCAAGGTGAAGGACACATCGTTGACCGCGCGCAGGGTGCCGGCGCGGGTCGCAAACTCGGTGCGCAGATTACGCACCTGCAAGGTGGGCACGCTGCTCATCGGGTGTTCCTCGGGTTCAGGACATCGCGCAGGCGGTCGCCCACCAGGTTGATCGCCACGATGGTGACCAAGAGCGCAATGCCGGGGTAGAAGCTGATCCAGTACTGGCCCGAGAGCATGAACTGGTAGCCATTGGAGATCAGCAGACCCAGCGATGGCTCGGTCACCGGCACGCCCAGGCCCAGAAAGCTCAAGGTGGCCTCCAGGGTGATGGCGCGGGCGATCTGCAAGGTGCCGATCACGATCAGCGGCGGCAGGCAGTTGGGCAGGATGTGGCGCACCATGATGCGCCAGTTGGGGATGTCCAGGCAGCGCGCCGCCTCGACATACTCGCGCCGGCGCTCGACCAGGGCCTGGCCGCGTGCGGTGCGGGCGTAGTAGGCCCATTCCAGGATCACCAGGGTCAGCACCACATTGCCCACGCCCTTGCCCAGGTAGGCGAGGATCATCATCGCCACCAGGATCGAGGGGAAGGACAGGATCAGGTCCACCACGCGCATGATGATCGTGTCGGTCTTGCCACCGGCATAGGCGGCCAGCAGGCCCAGCAAGGTGCCCACCACGCCGGCAATCAGCGCCGAGCCCACGCCCACCAGCAGGCTGATGCGCAGGCCGTAGAGAATCGCCGAGTACAGGTCGCGCCCCTGGCCATCGGTGCCCAGCAGGTAGTGAAAGCTGTCCAGCCCATTGGCCGAACCTGGCGGCAGGCGCGCATCGAGCACATCGAGCTGCTGCAGGTCATAGGGGTTCTGCGGCGTGATCCAGGGCGCGACCAGTGCCGCCAGAATCAGCACCACCGCGACGACGAGGCCAAACAGCGCCAGGCGCGAGGCCAGAAAATCGGCCACATGCGCGCGCCAGGGCGAAGGCTGGCGCAGCGCCGCTGCCGGGGCTGTGACCACGGGGGCATTGGCAGGGGTGTTAGCAGGGGTGTTGGTGCCGCTCATGCTGCGCCCTCCAGGCGCACGCGGGGGTCGAGCACCTTGTACAAGATATCCACGATCAGATTGAGCGTGACAAACAGGCAGACCACCACCACCAGGTAGGAGACGATGACGGGGCGGTCCAGCGCATTGATGCTGTCCAGAATCAGCTTGCCGGCGCCCGGCCAGGAGAAGATGCTCTCGGTCACCACCGCAAAGGCGATGGTCGAGCCCAGCTCCAGGCCCAGCACGGTGACCAGCGGAATCATCGTATTGCGCAGCACATGCAGGCCCACCACGCGCAGTGGCGACAGGCCCTTGGCGCGGGCAAATTTCACATAGTCGAGCGGCAGCACCTCGCGCACACCGGCGCGCGTCAAACGGATCACCAGCGAGATCTTGAACAGCGACAGGTTGATGGCCGGCAGCAGCATGTGCCTGAGGCCATCGGTGGTCAGAAACGACCACTGCGCGCCCAGGAACTCCACCGTCTGGCCGCGCCCGCTCGACGGCAGCATGCCCAGAGAGACGCTGAAGGTCATGATCAGCATCAGGCCGACCCAGAAGGTGGGCAGCGAAAAGCCCACGATGCTGCCGGCCATGATGGATTTGGAAAACCAGCTCTCGGGGTAGAGGCCGGCGAGCAGACCCAGCGGCACGCCCAGCACCACGGCGATGACCAAGGCGGCAACCGCCAGCTCCAGGGTCGCCGGCAGGCGCTGCAGAATCAGTTCGATCGCCGGCACGTTGTAGACAAAGCTCACGCCCAGGTTGCCCTGCAGCGCGCCGCCGACAAAGCCCAGGTACTGGCGCCACAGCGGCTGGTCAAAGCCCAGCTGGGCGATGATGCGCGCGCGCTCGACCTGGTCCACGTCCTGGCCGATCAAAATATCGACCGGGTTGCCGATGGCATGCAGGCCGACGAAGACGATCACCGTCATCAGCAGCACCACCACCACGGCCTGCGCAAGGCGGCGCAGCAGCCAGCCGATCATGGTGTGCCCGCCTTGTCCAGCAGTGCGGCGGCTTCGCCAGGGGGCGCCGCCGGTGTCCACTCATCGCCAAACACCTCGGGGTCGCTGAAGGCCTGCAGCTTCTCGAAATGCCACTGCACATCTTCGGCATACAGACGGCTGCTGATGCCCTGGGCCAGGCGCTCGGCGCCCACGCTGATCGCAGGAATATCGCCGGACACCGTGCCATGCGTCAGCGCAGCGGGGTAGGAGAACGCATGGATGCGCTCCAGCCCCGGGCAGGCGCCGGGAATCTTTTGCTGCAGCTCGAAGGCCGGGCCCAGGTCGGGCGAATCGGAGAGCTCCTGGTCGTCCTCGCTCTCGGGGTGGCGGTAGCGGTCGCCCCAGTTGCGCACATGGGCGGCAAAGGGCGCAAACTCGCTGCGCGCATTCCAGTCGATGCGAAAGCCGGTGGAGAACACGACAAAGTCCAGGTGGAACACGCCCTTGGAGGTGTGCACGCGGATCTCGTCGCCGGTCCATTCCATGCGCTCGATCGCGCAGCCCAGGTTGAAGCGGGCATTGGCATGGCGCGAGACGCGCAAGGTGCTGCCCCGGGGTGGCGGCACCTGCTGCACATTGATGTAGTGGCGGATCTTCCACTTCCAGTCATCGGGCAGCTGCAGATGGCCATAGGTCAGGCCCGGGCTGCCGGCGCCCTTGCCCTTGTTGACGCGGGGAATGTCCTTGCGGCGGATCAGCAGGTCGACGCTGGCCGCGCCGCTCTCCAGCGCGGTCGCTGCGCTGTCCATGGCCGAGGCACCGGCCCCCACCACGCCGATGCGCTGGCCAGCCAGCTGGGCGTAATCGGTGCTGTCTGACGAATGCGCCCAGCGGTCGCGCGGCAGGCTGCGCGCCATCTCGGGCACATAGGCGCCGCCCAGGCCATC
>NZ_APCR01000130.1:0-34672 GCF_000410635.1 Comamonas sp. B-9 | reverse complement strand
GGGTTTTTCTTTTGGCCGGCACCATCTGGCACCCTTCCCAAGCCTCCGGCTGACTATGTTTTGCGCTTCAGCGCTGCCCCGGCAAGCACCTTCGCGCACGGCTGGATGCCGGTGTTTGGCACAATAGCTGGTTTGTGTTTTCAAGGACTGCCATGACCGAGCAAAGCTGTCTGCGCCAGGCGCAGCGCCGCCGTTTGCTGCATCTATTGACGCTGCTGGGCGGCGCCGGTGCGGTGTCTCCGGCGTTCGCGCTTTCGCTGGCCGATCTGAGCAATACCGATGCCAGCCAGGGCATCAAGGCCGCGCTGACCCAGGGCGCGCAGGTGGCAGTGTCCCAGCTGGGCCAAAGCGGGGGCTTTTTCAACAACCCGCAGTTGCGCATTCCGCTGCCAGGCTATATGGGTGAGGCGGCCAAGATGATGCGCCGCTTTGGCCAGGGCCGCTATGTGGATGAGGTGGAGCAGGGCATCAACCGCGCGGCCGAGCTGGCCGTGCCGATGGGCAAGGATGTGCTGCTGGACGCGGTGCAGCGCATGACCCTCGATGATGCCAAACGCATTCTGAGTGGTGGTGACCACTCGGTGACCACCTTCTTTATGGAAAAGACACGCCAGCCTTTGACGCAGCGCTTTTTGCCCGTGGTGACCCAGGCGACCGGCCAGGTCGGTGTGGTGCAGCAGTACAACCAGTTGGTGGGCAAGGCATCGAGCTTTGGGGTGTCCAGCGATGCGCTGGACCTGAACCAATATGTGACTGGCAAGACCCTCGACGGTTTATACGCCGTGATTGGTGAGCAGGAGCGCGCGATTCGACAGAACCCGCTGGGCAGCGCCAATGCTGCCGTGCGCAAGGTTTTTGGGGCGCTGCGCTAAGCCATGGCGAAGAAACCTCCATCGCCCGCGCAGCCCCTCTGCCCTTGTGAATCCGGCGCCGCCTACAGCGACTGTTGCGGCCGCTTCATTGCTGATTTTGAGGGCATGCCGGCACCGGATGCCGAGCATCTGATGCGATCGCGTTACAGCGCCTTTGTGCGGGAGGAGCGTGCCTACCTGCTAGCCACCTGGCATGCCTCGACCCGTCCATCGCAGCTCGATTTTGAGCCGCAGTGCCGCTGGCTGGGCTTGCAGGTCAAGGCCTTTGAGCTGCTAGATGACAGCCATGCCGAGGTGGAGTTTGTCGCCCGCTACAAGCTGCAAGGGCGCGCGGTGCGCCTGCATGAGCGCAGCCGCTTTGTGCAGGAGCAAGGCCGCTGGTTTTATCTGGATGGTGACCAATTCTGATCACCACCTGCCATTTTTCGAGGATCCCAAAATGAACCCCAATGCAGGCTTTGAGGCCATGCTGTTTGATTGCGATGGTGTGTTGGTGGACAGCGAAGTCATCACCAACCGGGTGCTGTGCGCGATGCTCAATGAAGCGGGCTGGGTGCTGTCGTCCGAGGACTGCCTGCAACTGTTCATCGGCAAGATGGTGCGCAGCCAGAAGGACTTGATCGAGGCGAACACCGGCAAGCCGCTGACCGATACCTGGATGGAAGAGTTCTATGCGCGCCGCAATGTGGCGCTGGAGCAGGATGTCAAAGCCATCGAAGGCGCGGTGGAGGCCATCAAGGCCTTGCATGTGCAGTTCAACGGGCAGATTGCCTGCGCCTCGGGTGCGGACCGCAAGAAGATCGTGATGCAGCTGCGCATTGCCGGCTTGCTGCCCTATTTTGAAGGGCGCATTTTCAGCGGCCATGAGATGCCGCGTACCAAGCCTTTCCCGGATGTCTACCTGGCCGCGGCTGCCGCGCTGGGCGCCGATCCGCAGCGTTGCCTGGTGATTGAAGACAGCGTGACCGGCACCCAGGCGGGTGTGGCAGCCGGCGCTACCGTGTGGGCCTACCACCCGCCAGCGCATGTGGTCTGCTCGCAGGCCGATCTGGCGGCAGCTGGTGCCAGCGAGTTCTTTGAACACATGGCCGATTTGCCCCAGCGCGTGGCCCGCGCATCGGCCGTCGCTGCCTGAGCTTTAAGATCCGCCCCAGACGCAGAGGCGGACACTGAAGCGACAGGCCGGATGCCAGGCTGCACCTAGACTTTTCGTCTGGTTGCCACCTGGAGTTGTTATGGGGCCTGTGCATGAGTGGGATGCAGCGTTTGACTTCATCATTGTCGGTGCCGGCATGGCTGGCTGCATCCTCGCCAACCGCCTGAGCGCATCGGGCCGCTTCCAGGTCTGCCTGCTGGAGGCCGGCCCACCCGATCACCACCCCTACATCCATATCCCCGCCGGCTTTATCAAGGTTGGCTACAACCCGCGCTACACCTGGCCTTTCAAGACTGCGCCCGATGCCGCCACGATGGGCCGCCAGGTGGTCGCGCAGCTAGGCCGCACCTTGGGCGGCTCCAGCGCTGTCAACGGTTTCAACTATGTGCGTGGCCAGGCCCAGGACTATGACGACTGGGCAGCCCAGGGCGCCACCGGCTGGTCCTATGACGAGGTGCTGCCGTACTTCAAGCGCTCGGAGCGGCGCCTGGCTATCTGCGATGTGAACTACCGGGGGCTGGAAGGTGAATTGCCGATCACCGACTGCGACTGGCGCCACCCGCTGTGCGATGCCTTTATCGCCGGTGCGGCCAGCCAGGGCATTCCCTCGGGCAAGGACTACAACGCAGGCAAGCAGGAGGGCGCTGGCTATTACCAGCGCTGGATCCACCGGGGCTGGCGGGTCAGTGCCGCCAAGGCCTTTTTGGGCCCGGCCAAGGGGCGCGCCAATCTGCGGGTCATCGCCCGCGCCCAGGTCAGCCGCCTGGTGATGGAGGGCGCGCGTGTTACCGGTGTGGAGTACGCGGCCGAGCCCGGCGGCCCGCTGCGGCGCCTGCAGGCCAGCCGCGAGGTGGTGGTGACGGCCGGTGCCATCAATTCGCCCAAGCTGCTCAACCTGTCCGGCCTGGGCGATGCGCAGCGCCTGCAGGACCTGGGTATTGCGGTGCATCAGCACCTGCCGGGCGTGGGCCAGGGCCTGCAGGACCATATGATGCTGCGCTCCATCGTGCGGGTGCAGAACGCGCCCACCTTGAACACCACCGCCCGGGGCTGGCGGCTCTGGGGCCAGGTGGCGCGCTGGCTGGCTGGCAAACCCAGCATTCTGGCCATCAGCCCTTCGGTGGCTTATGCGTTTTCATCGGCACAAGCGCCAGGCGGCCGGGCCGATTTTCAGTTCCATTTCTCACCGGGCAGCTATGCCTCCGGCATTGCCGGCCAGCTCGATGATTTTCCCGGCATGACCCTGGGCTTTTACCAGCTGCGGCCGCAGAGCCGGGGCCATGTGCGCCTGGCATCGGCCCATGCCTGGGACAGCCCGGTGATCCAGCCGCACTACCTGCACGATGAGGCCGACCAGCGCCTGGTGGTGGAGGGCCTGCGCCAGGCCCGTCGCCTGCTGCACAGTGCGGCCTTGGCGCCCTATGTGGCCAGCGATGAGGCGCCGTCCTCCCAGCTGCAATCGGACGAGGAACTGCTGCAGTTTGCCCGTGAGCGGGGCAGTACGGCTTGGCATTTCATGGGTACCTGCCGCATGGGTGCGGCCAGCGATGGCCAGTCCGTGGTCGACCCCCAACTGCGCGTGCATGGCATCAGCGGTTTGCGGGTGGCCGATGCCTCGGTGATGCCGGCCATGCCCTCGGGCAATACCGGCGCGCCGACGATGATGATTGCCGAAAAGGTCGCTGATCTGCTGCTGGCCGAGCACCGCCACTAAGGGGTTGTAGTTACGAACTCTTACTTAGGAGAAACCCAGAAGAGCGTTTGCGGCATCCGCCGCTATATTGAAGAAGACAAGGGCCTCGTGCGTGCGGTGGGGGCTGACCAAGAGATTTGACAACAAAGCAAGGAGACAAACATGAACAAGCTCGTCTATCGTTTGACGAAGGCTGCGGCACTGGTGGCCAGCACTTTGGCATTTTCGGCACAGGCCCAGGACATCAAGATCGGCTACACCGCCGACCAATCGGCCAGCGGCGTGGCCGAGCTCGGCATCTCCGGCCGCTGGGGCTTTGAAGCCGCTATCGAGGACATCAACAAGGCCGGTGGCATCATGGGCCGCAAGCTGGTGGGCGTGGTGCGCGATGACCAGGGCACGCCGCCCAAGGCCATCCAGACCGTGCAGGAGCTGATTGACAGCGAAAAAGTCAGCGGTATCGTGGGCCCGGCCAACTCTGGCAATGCGCTGGCCTGGCTGCATATTCCGCAGCAAAAGAAGGTGCCGGTGATCGTGCCCATCGGCACCGCCACCGAGATCACCACGCGCTACGCCAAGGAGCCGCAGAACTACCTCTACCGCATCTCGATGGTGGACCGCGAGCAGGTCGCGCTGCTGGGCGCCTATGCCGTCAAGGCCTCGAAGGACAAGAAGATCGCCATCCTGGCTGACTCCACCGGCTACGGCCAGGGCGGCATCAAGGATGCGACCGAGATTCTGGCCTTGCACGGGATCAAGCCGGTGGCCGTTGAAAAGTACGGTCCCAAAGACACCGACATGACCTCGCAGCTCAACAAGATCAAGGCGGCGGGTGCGGACACCGTGATCATCTACGGCATTGCCGACGGCGCCGCCCAGGTGCTGCGCAGCATGGAGAAGATCAACTACATGCCCACGACGCTGGGCACCTGGGGCAACCTCAGCTCGCTGCTGCCCAAGATGGCGGGCACCAAGCTGGCCGAGCACCTGATCATGGCCGCCTCGACGACCGAAGACACCTCTGCCAAGACCAAGGCCCTGGGCCAGCGCGTGCGCGTGAACTTCCCGACCCTGACCACCTTCCCCTGCGCCGCCCAGGCCTATGACTCGGTGATGCTGCTGGCCGCTGCGATGAAGCAGGCCAACAGCACCGATGGCGAGAAGGTCGCTGCTGCGCTGGAAAACCTGAACAGCACCGAAGGCGTGATCAAGACCTATGACAAGCCCTTTAGCAAGACCAACCACGAAGGCCTGAGCGTGGGCGACTTCTACCTCGCCCGCTGGAAGGGCAGCGACGTGGTGCGCTTTGAAGACAGTGTCTACAAGTCGCTGACGCCAGCGGATCTGATGAAGTAAGGCATCGACTCGTCAGGCCTGCGCCCGCCCCATGCGGTCCGCAGGCCTGGTTTTTTAGCGGCAATGTGTCTGGGGTGCGTATGCTGGATTCGATACTGCAGGCGGTCTTTAGCGGGCTGGCCTTGGGAAGTATTTATGCCTTGGTGGCGGTGGGTTTCAACATCACCTTCAACACCACCAAGACCTTGAATTTTGGCCAGGGCGAGTTCCTGGTCGCGGGCGCGTTTGTCGCGGTCTCGGTGCTGCTGCTGCTCGTCGGCAAGAACATCACCGACAGCCTGCTGCCCGCCGATGTCAGCCTGTGGCGCTATGTGCTCAGCCTGGTGGGCACGATGGCCGTCCTGGCGCTGCTGGGCCTGCTGCTGTACTACGCCGCCGTGCGGCCCTTCGTGGGGCGCGGCGGCATGGCCTGGGTGATGAGCACCATCGGCTTTGGCATCATCATCCAGAACACGGCCTTGGCCATCTGGGGCCCGGCGCCGCTGGTCATGCCCTCGCCGCTGGGTAGCGAGGTGCTGCGCATCGGCAATGCCGGTGTGCTGCCCCAAGAGGTGCTGGTGCTGGTCTGCAGCGTGGCCGTGCTGCTCGCGCTCGATTATGTGATGCGCCACACCCGCATCGGCAAGGCCGTGCGCGCCGTCGCGCAAAGCGGCAGTGCCGCTACGCTGATGGGCATCAATGTGACGGCTATCGTCGTACTGGCCTTTGTCATCAGCTCCAGCCTGGCGGGCCTGGCCGGTTTGCTGATTGCGCCCATCACCACCGCCTCGGTGTTCATGGGCATGACCTTGGCGCTCAAGGCCTTCTCCTCGGCCATTCTGGGTGGGCTGACCAGCCCGCGCGGCTGCATGCTGGGCGGCTTTGTGCTGGGCCTGATTGAGGCCCTGGTGGGCCTGTGGCAGGCGGAGATGCGCGAGATCAGCATCTTCTTGCTGATCATCGTGGTGCTGGTGGTGCGGCCCCAGGGCCTCTTGGGCCAGAAGATCGTGGAGAAAGTCTGATGAACAGCGAGATCAAGCACTACGGCTGGCTGGCCCTGGTGGCGGCGCTGGTGGCCGTCATCCCGCTGATGACCAGCAACGACTTTTACCTGCGCATCGTCTTTCTGATCGGGGTCAACTACATCGCCGCCTCGGGGCTGAATGTGCTGGTGAACTACACCGGCCAGAAATCACTGGGCCATGCCGGCCTGTTTGCCGTGGGCGCCTATGCGGTGGCCCTGCTCACCACCCGTTGGGGCTGGAACCCCTGGGCCGCGTTCGCGATGGCCGGTGTGCTGGCCGGGCTGTTTGGCGTGGTGATTGCGCTGCCTGCGCTGCGCGTCAAGGGCCCGGCGCTGGCGATGGTCACCATCGGCTTTGGCATCGTCGTCGAGAAGGTCGTCTCGGAATGGCAGGATGTGTTTGCCGGCCAGCAGGGCATCTATGGTGTGGTGCCCTTGAAGCTCGGCGATCAGATGTTTGCCTCCTCGCACTGGGTCTGGTTTGTGCTGGCTCTGTGCGTGGTGCTGCATGTGATGTTCCGCCACCTGCTGGCGGGGCGTTTTGGCCGCGCCTTCATGGCCGTCAACACCGCCGAGGTGGCGGCCGAGAGCGTGGGCGTCAGCGTCTACAAGTTCAAGGTGCTGGCCTTTGTCATCAGCGCCTTTACCTGCGGCATTGCCGGCGCGCTGATCACGCAGCAGAACCAGTACATCAACTCGGACTTCATCACCTTCAACCTGTCGGTGTTCTTCCTGCTGGTGGTGCTGTTTGGCGGTAACTCCGTCTACGGGCCGTTGCTGGGTGCGGTGGTGCTGACCCTGCTCGATTCGCTTCTGTCGCGCTGGCCGGGTGTCCAGCATTTCACCTATGGTGCGCTGCTGCTGTTTGCGCTCTACGCCATGCCCAATGGCCTGGCCGGCACCTTGCGCAGCCTGGCGCGCAAATACGCACCGGGCCTGCTGCCCACGCCGCAGCTGCCGCAGGATCTGCCGGCCTGGCAGCTCAAGTCGGCCGCGCCGCTGGCCAGTACCGGCGCAGAAGGCTTGCTGGACGGTCGCGGCATCTACAAGGCCTATGGCGGGGTGGTGCCGACCAATGAGGTGGACCTGTGCATCAAGCCCGGCCATGTGCATTCGCTGATCGGGCCCAATGGCGCGGGCAAGACGACCTTGCTCAACATTCTGTCGGGCATTGTGGTGCCCGAGCGCGGCTCGATCCAGTTTGCGGGGCAGAGCATTGTGGGTGTCTCACCCAACCGGATTGCCCGCATGGGCCTGGGCCGCACCTTCCAGAACCTGCGCCTCTTCAGCGACATGACCGTGCTCGACAACGTCAAGGTCGGCTTGCACGCGCATATCCAGGCCGGTTTTTTTGCCAGCCTGATAGGGGTGGGCAAGGCCCGGCGCGCTGAGCTCGCTGCGCGTGACGAGGCCTTGCAGATCCTCGACCGCCTGCAGCTGCGCGACAAGGCGCTGCACACTGCCGGCAGCCTGCCCTATGGGCTGCAGCGCCGGCTGGAGCTGGCGCGCGCGCTGGCCACCCACCCGCGCCTGCTGCTGCTCGATGAGCCGGCCGCCGGCCTCAACCCGCAGGAGACGCAGGAGCTGATCCAGGTGATTGCACGCATCCGCGATCTGGGCATCACCGTGCTGCTGATCGAGCACCACATGGACCTGGTGATGGCCGTGTCCGACCATGTCATCGTGCTCGACTACGGTCAGAAGATTGCCGAAGGCACGCCCCAGCAGGTGCAAAGCAACCCGCGCGTGATTGCCGCCTACCTGGGCAGCGACGATGAAACCGAGGACAACGCGATGAACGGAGGCCCCCATGCCTGAGCAAACACCATTGCTGCGTGTCGAGGCGCTGGAGCTGCACTACGGGGCGGTTCAGGCGCTCAAAGGGGTGTCGCTGCAGGTGCATGCCGGTGAGGTGGTCACCATCATCGGTGGCAATGGCGCGGGCAAGAGCACCTTGATGAAGGCCATCTCGGGCCTGGAGCCCACAGCCGCCGGCCGTATCGAGTTTCTGGGCCAGGACATCACCCGCATGCCCGGCCACCTGCGTGTGCCCTTTGGCATTGCCCAGTCGCCTGAAGGGCGCCAGGTGTTTGCCGACCAGAGCGTGCATGACAACCTGCTGCTGGGCGCCTACCACCGCAAGGATGGGGCCGCTGCGATTGCCGCCGATGTGGAGCAGCAGTTCAACACCTTCCCCCGGCTGCGGGAGCGCCGCGCGCAGATGGCCGGCACCATGTCGGGCGGCGAGCAGCAGATGCTGGCCATTGCGCGCGCGCTGATGTCGCGGCCCAAGCTGCTGCTGCTCGATGAGCCCTCGCTCGGCCTGGCGCCGCTGATCGTCAAGGAGATCTTTGCGATCGTGCGCCAGCTCAAGGCGCAGGGCGTCACCATCTTGCTGGTGGAGCAGATGGCCAACCAGGCGCTGGCGGTGGCCGACCGCGCCTATGTGCTGGAGACGGGGCACTTCACCCTGCAGGGCGCCGCTGCCGATCTGCGGCGTGACCCCAAGGTGCGTGCCGCGTATCTGGGAGCCCATGCATGAGCGCGCCGGCAGCCGACAGCTTTGACTATGTGGTGGTCGGCAGCGGTGCGGCCGGCGCGATCGTCGCCGCCCGCTTGGGCGAGGACCCTGCGCTGCGCATCTGCGTGCTCGAAGCCGGCCCGCCCGACCACCGGCCCTACCTCAAGCTGCCGGCCGGCTTTATCAAGGTGATCTTCAACCCGGCGGTGGCCTGGCAGTTCAGCTCCGAGCCGACCGAGCGCACCGGCGGCCGGCGCATTCCGCTGCCCCAGGGCAAGACTTTGGGCGGATCCACCTCCATCAATGGTTTGGTCTACAACCGGGGCCAGCGCGAGGATTTTGACGGCTGGGCGGCGCAGGGCAATGCCGGCTGGTCCTACGACGAGGTTCTGCCGTATTTCCAGCGCAGCGAGCATTTTGTCGATGGTGGCGATCCGGCCCTGCGGGGGCACAACGGGCCGCTGAAGGTCAGCCTGCCGCACTGGCCGCATCCCATCTGTGAGGCTTTTTTGGAGGGCGCCGCCGAGCAGGGCCTGGCACGCAACCCGGACTACAACGGCGCCTACCAGCAAGGCGTGGGCTATTTCCAGCGCAGCATCCACAACGGCTGGCGCATGAGCACGGCGGGCTGCTTTCTGCGCCCGGCTGTGCGGCGCGGCAACCTGGATGTACGGACCGGCGCGCAGGCGCTGCGCATTCTGATTGAGGACGGCCGCGCCTGTGGTGTTGAATACCTGCAGGACGGCGTGCGGCGCCAGGTGATGGCGCGGCGCGAGGTGGTCGTCAGCGCCGGCGCCATCAACACGCCGAAGCTGCTGCAGCTGTCGGGCATTGGTGACGGCGAGCAGCTGCGCGCGCTGGGCATTGTCACTCAGGTGCATTTGCCCGGTGTGGGCCAGCACCTCAAGGACCATTTCTCGGTGCGGCTGGTCGCGTCGGTCAAGAGCGCCACCACGATCAACGAACTGGCGCGTGTGCCACGCCTCTGGGGCCAGGCATGGCAATGGCTGCGCGGCAAGCCCAATATTTTGCAGCTCAGCCCGTCGGTGGTGCACTGGTTCGCGGCCTCGCAGCCGGGGCTCGCGCGGCCCGATCTGCAAGGCGTGTTCTCCCCAGCCAGCTACCGCGAAGGCTATGTCGGCCAGCTCGATGTGTTTCCGGGCATGACCTGCGGCGTCTGGCAGCACCGGCCGCAGAGCATGGGCACGGTGCAACTGGCGTCAGCCGACCCACTGGCTGATCCAGTGGTGCAGCCGCGCTATCTGGCGGAAGAGGGCGACCGCCAGACCCTCATCCGTGGTGTGCGCCAGGCCCGGGCCTTGCTGCAGAGCCAGGCGCTGGCGCCCTACCGGGTGGACGAGGTCATGCCGGGCCCACAGGTGCAGTCCGATGACGAGATCCTGGACTTTATCTACCGCTACGGTGTCTCGTCCTACCACCTCAACGGCACGGCGCGCATGGGGCCCCGGCCCGAGGCAGGTGCCGTCGTTGATGCCCAATTGCGCGTGCATGGCCTGCAGGGGCTGCGCGTGATCGATGCCTCGGTGATGCCCGAGATTACCTCGGCCAACACCTGCGCGGCGACGATGATGATTGGCGAGAAGGGCGCCGACCTGCTGCGCCGCGCAGGCTAGCTACTTGGCCCGGTTTGCAGTGCAGCAGCGGGCCCAGCGTTATCAGCGCTTTTTGTGCGCCCGCATGTCCAGCACCTGGGGCAGGCTGCGCACATCCTGGCCAGCGGCCAGAATCCGGTGCTTCTGGATCTTTTGCGTGCCGGTGGTGGGGATCTCGTCGGTGAACCACCACCAGCCTGGCACCTTGTAATAGGCCATCTCCTGCTGGCAGAACGCAAACAGCTCCTGGCAGATGGCGGTGCCGGGTGCGACGCCGTCCGTCAGCACAATGCTGGCCAGCACCTCTTCTTCGCGGATGTCATCGGGCGCGGCCAGCACGGCCACCTGGTGCACCTTGGGGTGGGACAGCAGCACGGCCTCGACCTCGGCGGCGGCAATGTTCTCGCCGGAGCGGCGGATGATGTTCTTGCGCCGGTCCATGAAGTGCAGCAGGCCATCGGGGTCCTGCACCACCACATCCCCGGTGTGGAACCAGCCGCCTTCCCAGGCCTTGGCGGTGGCCTCGGGGTTGTCCAGGTATTCGCTGAAAAAATGCTTGCGCGGGGTCTCGGCCGAGTAGCGCACCAGCATCTCGCCAGGCGTGCCGGGCGGCACCGGCTGGCCGCTCTCATCGGCCACCAGTACCTCGAGCCCCGGCGCACCACGGCCAAAGGAGCGTGTGCCCACCTGGCGGTCGTCGCCATGGTCGGAGAGGGTGCGCACCACCTCGGTCATGCCCCAGAGCTCGATCAGCGGAAAGCCAAAGCGCTGCTCGAAGGCGGCATGCAGCTGCGGCTCCACCCCCGCGCCATAGCCAAAGCGCACACAGTGCTGCTTTTCCCAATCGGATGGCGGCTGCTTGAGCAGCAGCGGAATGATCACGCCCAGGTAGTGGACGATGGTGGCGCGGCTGCGGGCCACCTCTTCCCACCAGCGGCTGGGCTGAAAACGGTCGGTCTGGATCTGGCAGCCGCCGGTGAGCAGCATGCAGTAGAACGACAGGATCGAGGCGTTGACATGGAACAGCGGCAGCGGGTTGAACAGGCGCTCGCGGCCCTCCTGGATCGACACATGGCCGGGGTGGGACGCATACCATTTGCCAGCGGCCAGCTCATAGGCATGCGAGAGCACACAGCCCTTGGGCTGGCCGGTGGTGCCCGAGGTGTAGAGGATGCTCGCGGGCGTGTCGGCGCTCAGGCTGCCCGAGGGCTGCGAGCGGGCCGGCGGTAGCGTGATGGCGCTGCCATCTTGCGGATCGGTGCAGACCAGGGCCGGCTGGTTGCGCGTGTCCTGCAGCGACTGCTGCAGCGCCTCCAGCCGCTCGGGCAGGCAGATGACCAGGTCCAGCTGTGCATGGTCGATCAGGTAGTTCAGCTCGCGGCGCTTGTAGTCGGGATTGATGGGCACACAGCAGATGCCCAGGCTGTTCATCGCCAGCTTGTGCCAGAGGTGCTCGGGCCGGCTTTCCAGAAACAGGCCCACACGGTGGCCCACGCCATAGCCCGCTGCCTGGTAGTGGGCCTGCAGCCGCGCAATATGGGCGCCGGCCTGCGTGTAGCTGAACTCGCAGCCCTCGGGCAGGTAGCTGCGTTTGGGGTTGGCAGGTACCGCCAGCAGGCTGTGATCAGGGTAGCGCGCAATGGCGGCCTGCAAGGCCTGGCCGATGGTGGTGTGGTCGGTGATGGCGATCATGTCGGTGGACTTCAAGGCAGGTTCAGGGCCGGATCAAGGGCGATGGAATGGGGTCGATCTGCTGGTCCAGCGCGGCCTGCTTTTCAACCTCCAGGCTGCGCAGAAAGGCCGCGCGCTGCTGCAGGTGCATCCAGTAGTGCTGGGTGGCCGGCCCCCATTGCGAGGACATACCCAAGTAGTCCGACAGCATCAGCGCATAGCCCACGGCCACATCGGCAGCAGTGAAGCGGCCTGCGCAGAGGTAGGGCTGGTCGGCCGGCATCGCCTGGGCGGCGGTCTCCAGTGCGCGCAGCCGGCCCAGAAACCAGCGCTCGTAGTCTTGGGCGACCTGGGGCTGGCGCCGCACGGCGGGCTCAAAGAACTGGTAGCGCAGCACCAGGGTCTGCGGAAAGGTCAAGGTCGTATCGGACATGTACAGCCAGTTCAGGTAGCTGCCATAGGCGGGGTCGCTGGGCTGCACCTCCAGGCGCTGCGCCGGGTCGCGGCTCGCCAGGTACTGGCAGATGGCGGATGACTCGGTCATGCGCGTGTCGCCGTCGATCAGCAGGGGCACGGTGCCCAGCGGATTGAGTGCCAGGTAGTGCTTGGCCAGTGCGCGGGGCGGAAAGGGCAGCATCTGCAGCCGGTAGGGCAGGCCCAGCTCTTCCAGCATCCATAGCGCGCGGAACGAGCGCGCGCTCACACAGTGGTACAGCTCGATCACAGCAAGTCTCCATCCGATGTTGTGCCGCCATCTTGGCACGAATGGACGCCAGCGGCTGCCCTGCAGGTGTCAGCCAGGTTGCAAATCGGGCCGGTGTTCAGGCCAACATCCGCTGCGCCTCAGGCCGGCGGGCGGGTGCTCTTGCGGTATTCGGCCGGGGACATGCCCATCCAGGTGCGAAAGGCGCGGATAAAGCTCTTGTCGTTGCTGAAGCCCGCCAACTGCGCGATCTGCTTGATGGGGCGGTTGCTGCGGTGCAGCAGGGTCAGCGAGCGTTCGCGCCGCACCTCGTCCTTCAAGGCCTGCAGCGATGCACCCTCGTCCTTCAGCTGGCGGTGCAGGGTGCGCAGCGACAGGTGCAGCTTGGCCGAGAGGCTGTCGGCGCTGTGCATCGCCGAGGGGTCGGCGGCTAGCAGCTGGCGCACACGCTGCACCATCAGCCGGTCGCGCCGGTAGGGGCGCACGGTCAGCGGCAGCGCGCGCTGCAGCATGCGCTGCAAGGCGGCCTCATCGCGGGCAATTGGCAAGGCGAGATAACGCGCATCAAACTGCATGCGGGTGACTGGCGCGCCAAACTGCACATCGCCGGGAAAGAGCAGCGCATACACATCGGCATGGGCCGGTGCCTCGAACGGAAAACTCACCTTGAACAGCGGCAGCGACGAATCGACAAACCAGCTCGACAGCCCATGCATATTGCGCAGCATGGACACCAGGCAGAACTCGCGCAGCTCGCCCAGGCCCGTGTGCTCAATGATCTCGACCGTGGCCGTCTCGCCCTGCACCTGCAGGCTGAGCGCCAGGTCATCGGTGAGCAGGCCGTGGTGGCGGCACCAGCGTTTGAGCGCCACCCCCAGGTTGGGGCTGGTGAGCGAGGCGCGCGCCAGCATGCCATAGCTGCCCCAGGGCAGGCGCCGGCTGAACCAGCCCAGTGCCTCGTCGTCCAGGTCCTGCATGGCGGCATCGGAGAGGGTCTCGAACTGCAGGGCGGTGATGCCGGGGCCATCTTTTTCGACCGCCAAGGGATCGATTTGCGCCAATTGCAGTGCGCGGTCCGCACTCAGTCCCCGGTGCTGGTAGGCCCGCGCGATGGCCCGGACAAAGGCCATGGGCGTAACGGCGGGGTGGTGCACGACGGCAGAGGAGGGCAGCGGTTTGGGCATGGAGGGTGGGGTTTAAAAAGCGCCAAGCAGGGCCATTGTACTGGCGACATTTGCAACCATCCTGCCATCATTTGCGCGGCACGCTCGCGTATCCTGAAAGACAAGGAACAGGGCCGCCGACCCGGCTGGTTGGGCGGCGGACAGGAGACACCATGAGCGAGACCAGATTGACCAGCAGCTATGCACGGGGCGCCAGCGAGCCGCGCCTGCTGAACAAGACCATCGGCCAGCAGCTGAGCGAGACGGCAGCGCGCTTTGGCGCGCGCGATGCGCTCATCAGCCGCCACCAGGGCCTGCGCCTTACTTACCAGCAGCTGCTGGAGCACTCGCAGCAACTGGCCAGCGCCTTGCTGCGCGCTGGCATCGCCAAGGGCGACCGGGTGGGGATCTGGTCGCACAACAATGTGGAATGGGTGCTGCTGCAGCTGGCCACCGCCCATGTGGGCATCATCCTCGTCAACATCAACCCGGCCTACCGCACCTCGGAGTTGGCCTATGCGCTCAACAAGGTGCAGTGCAAGGCGCTGTTTGTGATGGAGCGCTTCAAGACCAGCGACTACCTGGGCATGGTGCGCGCACTGGCGCCTGAGCTGGAAACCCAGGCCAGCGCTGCGCTGCAGATTGAGGCCTTGCCCGATCTGCGCCTGGTGGTCTGGATCGATGTCGCAGGCCAGGGCCAGGAGCAGGCAGGCATGCAGCGCTTTTCGCGCTTTATCGCCAGCGGTGATGCGGCCGACCCGCAGGTCGCGCAGATCGGCGCCACTTTGACGCCCTACGACCCGATCAATATCCAGTTCACCAGTGGCACCACGGGCTTCCCCAAGGGCGCCACCCTGACCCACCGCAATATCGTCAACAATGGCTATTTCATTGGCGAGGCGATGAAGCTCTCGGAAGAAGACCGGCTCTGCATCCCCGTGCCGCTCTACCACTGCTTTGGCATGGTGCTGGGCAATATGGCCTGCATGACGCATGGCGCGGCCATGGTCTACCCCAATGACGGCTTTGATGCGCTGACGGTGCTGGAGACGGTGCAGGCCGAGCGCTGCACCGGCCTGCATGGCGTGCCCACGATGTTCATCGCCGAGCTGGACCACCCCCGTTTTGCCGAGTTTGACCTGTCGAGCCTGCGCACCGGCATCATGGCCGGCTCGCCCTGCCCGATCGAGGTGATGAAGCGCGTGGTCAGCCAGATGCATCTGTCCGAGATCACCATCGCCTACGGCATGACCGAGACCAGCCCGGTCAGCTGCCAAAGCTCGACCGACACGCCGCTGGACAGGCGCGTGTCCACCGTCGGCAAGGTGCATCCGCACCTGGAGGTCAAGATCGTCAGCCCCGAGACCGGCGAGACCGTGGCCCCGGGCCAATCCGGTGAGCTCTGCACGCGCGGCTACTCCGTCATGCATGGCTACTGGGGTGATGAGGCCAAGACGCGCGAGGCCATCGATGGCGATGGCTGGATGCACACCGGCGACCTGGCCACGATGGATGCCGACGGCTATGTGAACATCGTCGGCCGCATCAAGGACATGGTGATCCGGGGTGGTGAGAACATCTACCCGCGCGAGATCGAGGAGTTCCTCTACACCCACCCGCAGGTGCAGGATGTGCAGGTGGTGGGCGTGCCCGACAGCCGCTTTGGCGAGGAGCTCTGCGCCTGGGTCATCGTCAAGGCCGGCCAAAGCCTGGATGCCGAGGCGCTGCGCAGCTACTGCAAGGGCCGGGTGGCCCATTACAAGGTGCCGCGCTACATCGAGTTTGTCGAGGCCTTCCCGATGACGGTGACCGGCAAGATCCAGAAGTTCAAGATCCGCGAGGCGATGATCGAATCGCTGAAGCTGGATGTGAGCAAGACGGCCTGAACCGCGCAGAGCGCCGCCATGCAGCACCCGCCTGAACGATCAATGCCCTTCCAGCTTGGCAGCTTGCTTGGCGGCGGCGCGGCGGGCCACTTCCAGGCGCTTGCGCAAGGTGATCTCGCTCAGGTCCAGCTCCTGGACCAGGCTGCGCAGCGATTCGTCGTTGATGCGGTTGTTGTGCCGCTCGGCGTAGATGGTGTGGCGCTCGACCTTGATGCAGTTGAGCCGCATCTCCAGCTCAGCCACATAGCGCAGGCGGCGCTCCTGCACCGCGTCGGGCGTGGCCAGGTCTTGCACCTCGGCGGTTTCGGGCGTGCGCTCTTCATCCAGCAGGTCGATACGGTTGCGGTACTCGCGCGCAATGCGGCCTTCGATTTCGTGCTGCTGGGCCTGCCATTCGGTGGGCTGCTGGGCGGCATCGTCGTCGCTCATCGCCAGGCTGTTGATCGCAGCGCGGCAGGCTGCAATGCGCGCCTGGCGCTCTTCGCGCACCGATTCGGGCTCGCTCACCGCCTGCACGCGGCGCAGCACCAGTGGCAGGCCGATGCTGCCGATCACCAGGGTGAACAAGATGGTGCCGGTGGCCAGAAAGATCAGCATGTCACGTGCCGGAAACGGCTGGCCGTTGTTCAAGAGCAGCGGCACCGACAGCGCACCGGCCAAGGTGACCGCACCACGGATGCCCGCCAGGGTCGTGGCCAGGTTCAGCCACAGGTCGGGTTTTTTGACCAGCTTGCCGGCCTGGTGGGCCTTGTGCAGGCTGCGGCTGACGCCCAGCATCAACCAGATCCAGCGCAGCGCCAAAAGCGCGATCGAGATGATGGCGACATAGCCCACCAGAATCCACCAGTCATGGCCGGCATCGCGCAAGGTCACGCCGATGATCGACGGCAGCTGCAGGCCCAGCAGCAGGAAGATCGCGCCGTTGAAGGCCGATTCCACCATCGCCCAGGTACCGGCGGTCTGCATGCGCTCGGAGATGTAGTCGGCCCGGTTCAGGTCGCCAAAATTGGTGGCCACGCCCGCAGCTACGGCCGCCAGAATGCCGGAGACGCCAATTTTTTCGCCCAGCAGGTAGGCCGCAAAGGGCAGCAGCACCAAGAGCAGCACCATCTGCGTGGCGGCCACATCGCCCAGGCGGCGGGTGACGGTATCGCGCAGGTAGCTGAAACCCCAGCCCACCGCAGCGCCCACGCCCAGGCCGCCCAGTGCGATCCACAAAAACTCCTGCGTGACCTGGGTCCAGGAGAACAGGCCGGTCAAGGTAGCGGCGATGGCAAATTTCAGCGCCACCAGGCCCGAGGCATCATTGAGCAGCGATTCGCCTTCGAGCACATGCATGGTGTGGGCCGGCATGCCCAGGTTGCGCGTGATGGCCGAGACGGCCACCGCATCGGTGGGCGATATCACGGCGGCCAGTGCAAAGGCCACGGTCAGCGGGATCTCTGGAATCATCCAGTGGATCAGGTAGCCCAGGCCAATCACGGTAAACAGCACCAGGCCGAAGGCCAGCCGCAGAATAGGGCGGTACAGCGCAAAGAACTCGCGCTTGGGAATGCGCCAACCGTCGGCAAACAGCAGCGGCGGAATGAACAGCAGCATGAACAGGCCGGGGTCGAAATCGATATGCAGGCCTTTTTGTGGCCAGGACAGCGCCGCGCCCAGCATGATCTGGATCAGCGGCAGCGGAATGGCCCGGATGTAGCGCGCAATGATGCCGGTGACGGCACCGATCATCAGGACGAGCAGGACGGTTTCGACGGTGTGCATGGTGCGGATTCGTTTGGCAGCAGACTATTTTTAAAGAAAACGCGTTTCTGAACGGAACGCTAGAACATTGAAGAGGACAAGCATGAGCAAACTCGCAACCCAGCTGAATGCCCGGTCGGCAGATTTTCAGACCAATGCGCAAGCCATGCGCAGCATTGTGGAGGACCTGCGGGCCCAGTCCGCCAAGGTGGCGCAAGGCGGTGGCGAAGCCGCCCGTGCCAAGCACCTGGGCCGGGGCAAGCTGCTGCCGCGTGACCGCGTGCAGATGCTGCTGGACCCCGGCACGCCCTTCTTGGAGCTGGCGCCGCTGGCTGCGCTGAACATGTACAACAACGATGCACCCGGTGCGGGCCTGATCGCCGGCGTGGGCCGCGTCAGTGGGGTGGACTGCATGATCGTGTGCAATGATGCCACGGTCAAAGGCGGTACCTACTACCCGATGACGGTAAAAAAACATTTGCGCGCCCAGGAAGTGGCGGCGCAAAACCGCCTGCCCTGCATTTACCTGGTCGATTCGGGCGGCGCCAACCTGCCCAACCAGGACGAGGTCTTCCCTGACCGTGAGCACTTTGGCCGCATCTTCTACAACCAGGCCAATATGTCGGCCCAGGGCATTGCGCAGATCGCCGTGGTCATGGGGTCTTGCACCGCTGGCGGCGCCTATGTGCCGGCGATGAGCGATGAGTCCATCATTGTGAAGAACCAGGGGACGATCTTTTTGGGTGGCCCGCCGCTGGTGAAGGCTGCGACCGGCGAGGTGGTGAGCGCCGAAGACCTGGGCGGTGGCGATGTGCACACGCGCCTCTCGGGCGTGGCCGACCACCTGGCTGACAACGACACCCATGCGCTGGCGCTGGCCCGCAAGGCCGTGAGCCACCTGAACAAGGCCAAGCAGCCCCATGCCGCCGACAAGGCGCCACAGGCACCGGCCTACCCGGCCGATGAGCTGTATGGCGTGATCCCGGTCGATACGCGCAAGCCCTTTGATGTGCGCGAAATCATCGCCCGCATCGTCGATGGCAGCGATTTCGACGAGTTCAAGGCCCGTTTTGGCGCGACGCTGGTCTGCGGCTTTGCCCGCGTAGAGGGCATGGAAGTGGGCATCATCGCCAACAACGGCATTCTGTTCAGCGAGTCGGCCGTCAAGGGCGCGCACTTCATCGAGCTGTGCTGCCAGCGCAAGATTCCGCTCGTGTTCCTGCAGAACATCACCGGCTTCATGGTCGGCCGCAAGTACGAGAACGAGGGCATTGCCCGCCACGGCGCCAAGCTGGTGACGGCGGTGGCCACGGCCAGCGTGCCCAAGTTCACCATCATCATCGGCGGCAGCTTTGGTGCCGGCAACTACGGCATGTGTGGCCGGGCCTACAGCCCGCGCTTCTTGTGGATGTGGCCGAACGCGCGCATCAGCGTGATGGGCGGCGAGCAGGCGGCCAGCGTGCTGGCCACGGTCAAGCGCGATGGCATCGAAGGCCGGGGCGGCGCCTGGACGGCAGAAGAGGAAGAGGCCTTCAAGGCGCCCATCCGCCAGCAGTACGAGGACCAGGGCCACCCTTACTACGCCTCGGCACGCCTGTGGGACGATGGCGTCATCGACCCGGCCGATACCCGCCGCGTGCTGGCGCTGGGCCTGGCGGCCACGCGCAATGCACCGATCGAGGACACCCGATTCGGCATCTTCCGCATGTAAGGACAGAGAGGACACCATGAAAAGTACATTTCTGACCGTCGAAGCCGCTGGACCGGTGGCCACCATCACGCTGACCCAGCCCGATGTGCGCAATGCCTTCAGCGATGAGGTGATTGCCGACATCACCCGCGCCTTCAGCTGGGTGGGTGCGCAGGCCCAGGTCCGCGCCGTGGTGCTGGCCGCCGAAGGCCCGGCCTTCTGCGCTGGCGCCAACCTGAACTGGATGCGCGCCATGGCCGACTACACCCGCGAGGAGAACCTGGTCGATGCCGGCAAGCTCGCCGAGATGCTGCGCGTGATCTACACCTGCCCCAAGCCGACGATTGCGCGGGTGCAGGGCGATGTCTACGCCGGCGGCATGGGCCTGGTGGCCTGCTGCGACATGGCGGTGGCGGCCAGCCATGCCGGTTTTTGCCTCAGCGAGGTAAAGATCGGCCTGATCCCGGCCACGATCAGCCCGTATGTGATCCGCGCGATGGGCCCGCGTGCGGCGCACCGCTACTTTCTGACCGGCGAGCGCTTTGACGCTGCCGAAGCGCTGCGCAGCGGCTTTGTGCACCAGGTGGTGGAGGCCGAGGCGCTGGACAGCGCCGTCGACGGCCTGCTCAAGCACCTGCTGAGCGCCAGCCCGGCGGCAGTGCAGGCCTGCAAAAAGCTGGTGCTCGATGTGGCCGGCCGCGAGGTGGACGAGGCGCTGATCGCCGAGACCGTGGCCGGCATTGCCGACATCCGCGCCAGCGCCGAAGGCAAGGAAGGCGTGCAGGCCTTCTTGAACAAACGCAAACCCAGCTGGCTGGGAGGCTGATGCAGCCCTAACGCGGCCTTGGATGGCAGACAGCAAGCGGGCATTGGCGCTATAAACAGCGCGTTTGCTGACTGGCACTGAGGAGCACCACCATGGATATTTTGAACACCATCGTCAACTGGCTGCACGGCATCGGCCTGCATCTGGACAAGGACACCGCCCACACGGTGGGGCAGGCGGCCGACCAGGTCGGCCAGGTGGCCGGCCAGATGGGCCAGGCCATGGCGCAGTGGGACTGGGGCCAGCTGATGGCGTTGGCGGCTGCGCTCGGTTGGGCCAGTGGCTTTCGGCTCTACGCGGTGGTGTTTGTGACGGGCATGCTGGGCGCCACCGGCGTGCTGCAACTGCCCGGTGGGCTGACGGTGCTGCAGCAGCCGGTGATCCTGTTCATCAGCGGCGCGCTGCTGTTTGTCGAGTTCTTTGCCGACAAGATCCCCGGCGTGGACTCGGTCTGGGATGTGGTGCAAAGCGTGGTGCGGGTGCCAGCGGGTGCGGCCTTGGCGGCCAGCGTGTTTGGCACCGACAACGCGACGATGGCGACAGCGGCAGCCCTGATGGGCGGCACCTTGGCGCTGAGCAGCCAGGTGGCCAAGACCACGACGCGCGCGGCGATCAACACCAGCCCGGAGCCTTTCTCCAACTGGGGCGCGAGCCTGGTCGAAGACGGGGTCTCGATCGGCGCGGTGTGGCTGGCCATCCACCACCCGCTGGTGTTTGCGCTGGCGCTGGCCGTGGTGCTGGTGCTGATGTGGGTGATGACCTGGGTGTTGTGGAAGTTTTTGCGGGCCGTGGTGCGCCGGATTCGCCGGTGGCTGGGCCATGAAGAGCCGGTGGCCTTGGCCGCCACGGGCGCGGATCACCAACGATATTGACCGGGGGCTTGCAAAGGCGGGCCGGGGTCAGGGAAGAAGACTGAGGAGATTGTTCTATGTTCTCGAAAATTTTGATCGCCAACCGTGGTGAGATTGCCTGCCGCGTCGCCGCTACCGCCCGCCGCATGGGCGTCAAGACCGTGGCCGTCTATTCCGATGCCGACGCCCATGCCAAGCATGTGGCCGCCTGCGACGAATCGGTGCACATCGGCGGCAGCGCCCCCAAGGACAGCTACCTGCGCTGGGAACGCATCATCGAAGCCGCCAAGGCCACCGGCGCCCAGGCCATCCACCCCGGCTACGGCTTTTTGAGCGAGAACGAAGACTTTGCCGTGGCCTGCGCCGCTGCGGGCCTGGTGTTCATCGGCCCGCCGGCCAATGCCATCCGTGCGATGGGCCTGAAGGCCGAATCCAAGCAGCTGATGGAAAAGGCCGGCGTGCCGCTGGTGCCCGGCTACCACGGTGCCGGCCAGGACCCGGCCATGCTGCACGCGGAGGCCGACCGCATCGGTTACCCGGTGCTGATCAAGGCCAGCGCCGGCGGCGGAGGCAAGGGCATGCGCCTGGTGGAAAAGAGCGAGGACTTTGCTGCCGCGCTGGAATCCTGCAAGCGCGAGGCCATCAACAGCTTCAGCAATGATGCGGTGCTGATCGAGAAATACGTGCTGCGCCCCCGCCATATCGAGATCCAGGTGTTTGGCGACAGCCAGGGCAACTGCGTCTACCTGTTCGAGCGCGACTGCTCGGTGCAGCGCCGCCACCAGAAGGTGCTGGAAGAGGCGCCGGCACCGGGCATGACCGCCGCACTGCGCCAGCAGATGGGCGAGGCCGCGGTGGCAGCGGCCAAGGCCGTGGGCTATGTGGGTGCGGGCACGGTGGAATTCATCGTCGAGCAGCCCGGCGGCTACGACCAGCCCGAGGCGATGAAGTTCTACTTCATGGAAATGAACACGCGCCTGCAGGTCGAGCATCCAGTGACCGAGGCCATCACTGGCGAAGACCTGGTGCAGTGGCAGCTGCTGGTGGCCAATGGCCAGCCGCTGCCCAAGCAGCAAGCCGAGCTGAAGATCAGCGGCCATGCGATCGAAGCGCGTATCTGCGCCGAGAACCCGGACAACAACTTCCTGCCCGCCACCGGCACCCTGCATGTCTACCGCAAGCCCGACTGCAGCAGCTTTGCGATCAGCGATGTGCGCATTGACGATGGCGTGCGCGAAGGCGATGCCATCAGCCCCTTCTACGACAGCATGATCGCCAAGCTCATCGTCCACGGCGCAGACCGCGCCCAGGCGCTGGCGCGGCTGGATGCGGCGCTGGCTGCGGTGCGCATTGTCGGCCTGCAGACCAATGTGCAGTTCCTGCGCCATATCCTGGCCACGCCATCGTTTGGCCAGGCCAAGCTCGATACGGCGCTGATCCAGCGCGAAGAGGCACGGCTCTTCAAGCAGCGCGGCCTGGGCCTGGACACCGCTGCGGCCGCTGCCGTGGTGGCCGAGCTGCTGCAGGAGCGCGCTACCGAGAGCCACGACCCCTTCAGCCGCCGCGATGGCTGGCAATCGCATGGCGTGACCGAGCGCCGCTTTGACTTCGAGTTTGGCGGCGACAAGCTGCAGGCGGCGCTGCGCTACGAGGCCGCTGGCCTGGTGCTGACGGTGGGCGATGCCACCGGCCCGCTGCAGTTCAGCCCCAACGGGGAGTTGGTGGAGCTGCAGTTCAACGGCCAGCGTGACCAGGTGCAGACCTGGCAGCAGGGCGAGGTGGTGCATGTGTTCGCCCCGCGCGGCGCGGCCGAGATCACCGCCATCGATGCGCTGGCCCATGCCGGTGAGGCCGGCAGCGAAGGCGGGCGCCTGACGGCCCCGATGCCGGGCAAGGTGGTGTCGTTTGCGGTCAAGGCCGGTGACAAGGTCAGCAAGGGCCAGCCGCTGGCGGTGATGGAGGCGATGAAGATGGAGCACACGATTGCCGCCCCGGCCGATGGCGAGGTGCTGGAGCTGCTGTTTGCGCCCGGTGACCAGGTGACTGAGGGCGCCGAACTGCTCAAGCTGCAGGTCGGCGCCGCCTGACAGGGCCGCTGCGCTGTCTGTGACGGCGCAGCACCCTTTTCTGTGCTGAAATGCCGGCCATGAAAATTCTCGTCTACACCGACAGCGATGAACTCCAGCCCTGGCTGGATGCGATTCGCCTGCACCTTCCCCAGGCCCAAGCCTGCGGCTGGACACCCGGCATGGCGCAGGCCGATTACGCGCTGGTCTGGAAGCCGCCGCAGCAGCTGTTCGACGAGCAAGGCGCCGGCCTCAAGGCGATCTTCAACATGGGGGCTGGCGTGGATGCGCTGTTTGCCCGCCAGCTGCCGCCCGGCGTGCCGGTGCTGCGGCTGGAAGACGCCGGCATGGCCGTGCAGATGGCCGAGTATGTCTGCCATGCGGTCATCGACCATTTCCGCGATCTGGCGCCGTACCGGGCCCAGCAAAGCGCTGGCGTCTGGGCGCAGCAGCCCTTGCGCTCGCGCAGCGACTTTCCCGTCGGCGTGATGGGCCTGGGTGTGCTGGGCGAGCGCGTGGCCCAGGCGGTGGCGCAGTTTGCTTTTCCGGTGCGCGGCTGGAGCCGCTCGCCCAAGCAGATCGCCGGTGTGCAGTGTTTTGCTGGCAGCGCGCAGCTGCCGGACTTTCTGCGTGCTACGCGTATCCTCGTCAACCTGCTGCCGCTGACCGCGCAGACCGAGAACATCATCGATGCCGGCCTGCTGGCACAGCTGCAGCCGGGCGCCTATGTGATCAATGTGGCGCGCGGCGCGCACCTGGTCGACGCCGACCTGCTGGCCGCGCTGGACAGCGGCCAGGTGGCTGGTGCCACCTTGGATGTGTTCCGCACCGAGCCCTTACCGGCCGAGCACCCGTTCTGGCAGCAGCCGCAGATCCGCATCACGCCGCACAGCTCCGCCCGCACCTTGCCCGAGGAGACCTTGCAGCAGATCCTGCACAAGCTCCAGGCCTTTGCCGCCGGAGAGAAGCCTGGCGGCATGGTCTATGCCGATCGCGGATACTGATTCCGCCCCCGTTTTTAAGAAATACCCCAGGAGACGCCCCATGGCCCGCTACCCCCAACGAGTCCAATTGATTGATGTCGGCCCGCGCGATGGCCTGCAGAACGAGAAATCGCCGGTGCCGGCGGCCGTCAAGATCGAGCTGACCCAGCGCCTGCAGGATGCGGGCCTGACCGAGATCGAGGTGACCAGCTTTGTCAGCCCCAAGTGGGTCCCCCAGATGGGCGACAACGCCGAGGTGATGGCGGGGCTGGCGCGCAAGGCCGGTGTGCGCTATTCGGTGCTGACCCCGAACATGAAGGGCTATGAAGCGGCCGTGGCCTCCAAGCCCGATGAGATCGTGGTGTTTGGCGCGGCCAGCGAGGCCTTCAGCCAGCGCAATATCAACTGCTCGATTGCCGAGAGCATCGAGCGCTTTGCGCCGGTGGTGGAAGCGGCCAAGGCCGCCGGCATTGCGGTGCGCGGCGCGATGAGCTGCACCGTGGGCTGCCCGTATGAGGGCGAGATTGCGCCTTCGCGCGTGGCCTACCTGGCCGAGCTGATGAAGGGCATTGGCGTCGAGCGCGTCGATGTGGCCGACACCATCGGCGTGGGCACACCGATCAAGGTGCAAAAGGCGCTGGAAGCGACCTTGCAGTATTTCAATCTGGACCAAGTGAGCGGGCATTTCCACGACACCTATGGCCAGGCGCTGCCCAACACCTTGGCGTCGCTGGAGCTGGGTATCTGGAACTTCCAGTCGTCCATCGCCGGCCTGGGCGGATGCCCCTATGCCAAGGGCGCGACCGGCAATGTCGCCACCGAAGACCTGGTCTACATGCTGCATGGCATGGGCATCGAGACCGGCATTGACCTGGACAAGCTCGTCGATGCGGGCATCTACATCAGCGACTTTTTGCAGCGCAAGCCCAACTCGCGCGTGGCCGTGGCGCTGATGAACAAGCGCGCGGGTTGATCGCCCAGCGCGGGCTCGCGAATGCCCGCTGCGCTGCAGCGGAGCCTGCTAAACGGCACAATCGTCGCTTAACAAGGAGTTGAACCATGTGTGGAGCGGAGTTGCTGAGCCTGCCCGAAGGGGTGCAGCGGGTAGCCAGGGTGCTGCAGGACAAGGGCCATCCGCATGGGCCGCAGATGCTGGAGGTGGCAGCGCGCACGGCCCAGGAAGCGGCCGATGCGCTGGGCATTGCGCTGGGCCAGATTGCCAAGAGCATTATTTTCCGCCGCAAGAGCGATGACGCCTGCGTGCTGGTCATCACCTCGGGCGACTGCCGCGTGGACGAGGCCAAGGTCGCCGGACTGGTCGGCCCGGTGGGCCGCGCGGATGCGGAGTTTGTGAAAGGCCGTACCGGCTTTGCGATTGGCGGTGTCTCGCCCGTCGGCCATGTGAGCCAGCCCGTTACCCTGATTGACCGGGAGCTGTTCCGTTTTGAACAGATTTGGGCTGCCGCAGGCCACCCGAACGGCGTGTTTGCGCTGGCGCCGGCCGATCTGGAAGCGCTGACCGGCGCGCCGGTGGCCGATGTGGTCAAGGAGGCGGCATGACGGAACAAATGGACAAACCGGTGGAGCTGCCTGTGGCTTCGCCCGCGCCGCTGGCAGCCCGCACCAAGCAGGTGCGGGTGACTGGCGCCTTTGGCGCCGATTACAGCGATGTCGTGCCATCGCCCTGCGTGTCGCTGTGCAAGATGAATGCGGACCGCAGCCACTGCATCGGCTGCTACCGCTCGATCGATGAGATCCGTGCCTGGTCCAAGGCCGACACCGCAGAGCGCCAGCAGATCTGGCTGCAGGCGCTGGGCCGTGCGGGCTTGGGCAGCAATGGCCGGCCGCTGGTGCCGGCGGCCTGACAGGAGCCGGGTATGAAAAGCATCGATTTCTACCTGGACTTTGTCTCCCCCTACGCCTGGCTGGCTTTCCATGCGCTGCCGCAGGCGCTGCAAGGCCATAGCGTGCATGTGCGCTACCGGCCCGTCTTGCTGGGTGCCTTGCTGCAGCAGCATGCCAACCCCGGCCCGGCCGGCATTGCCGGCAAGCGCGAATGGACCTACCGCCATGCCAGCTGGCTGGGCCACAGCCTGGGCTGCGGTCTGCAAATGCCCGCCCAGCACCCCTTCAACCCCTTGCCCTTGCTGCGCCTGGCCTTGCGCACGGGCCAAGGCGGCTGCATCAACCGCTTCACCGCCGATGCGATCTTTCGCCATGTCTGGCTGGGTGGCGCCGATGCGCTGGATGCGCAGCGCCTGCAGGCCTTGGAGCAAACGCTTGCCGAGCAGCTGCGCCATGGCGATGCGGCCGAGCAGGAGGCCAAGCAGGCCTTGCGCAGCAATACCGATGCCGCTGCTGCCGCCGGCGTGTTTGGCGTGCCCAGCATGGTGCTGGACGGCAAGCTGTTCTGGGGCCTGGACGGCCTGCCGATGCTGAGCGCCTACCTGAACGGCGACGCCTGGTTTGCCGATGGCCAATGGGATTCGGCAGCAGACCGCCCCTCCGGTTTGCCCAAGCGCTGATTTCCAGCTTCTGCGCCGCTGAAAACGCCTTTTCCAGCGGTTTTTCCCGCACTGGGACTTTCCCTTGGTTGCTGCTGCAGTGCAGCGATATTCCGCATCGCAAAACGCTTTGTGCGGGTTGCGCTGGATTTTGTCAGCGAATTGTCAGCAGATTGCAAGCTTGTGTTGGAAAACCGTCAGACTTGGGTCAGCGCTTGCTTGAAGAATGCAGTGTCCGCCAAACAAAAGAGCGGCAACACTACAAGGAGACAACAGCATGGCAACCAGTGCAGCAGCACGGCCGATGACCAAGGAGGAGCGCAAGGTCATCTTCGCCTCGTCACTCGGCACCGTTTTTGAGTGGTACGACTTCTATCTCTACGGCTCGCTGGCGGCCATCATCGCCAAACAGTTCTTCTCCGGACTGGACCCAACTTCCGCCTTCATCTTTGCGTTGCTGGCCTTTGCGGCCGGCTTTATCGTGCGCCCCTTTGGCGCGCTGGTGTTCGGCCGCCTGGGCGACATGATCGGGCGCAAGTACACGTTCCTGGTCACCATCTTGCTGATGGGCGCATCGACCTTCATCGTCGGTATCTTGCCCAACTACGCCAGCATCGGCGTGGCAGCGCCCATCATCTTGATCGTGCTGCGCATGCTGCAAGGTCTGGCCTTGGGTGGTGAATACGGTGGTGCGGCAACGTACGTTGCCGAGCATGCGCCGCACGGCAAGCGTGGTGCCTACACCTCCTGGATCCAGACCACGGCGACCCTGGGCTTGTTCCTGTCCCTGCTGGTGATTCTGGGCACGCGTACCGTGATGGGCGAGCCCGCCTTCAATGACTGGGGCTGGCGCATTCCGTTCCTAGTGTCGATTCTGCTGCTGGGTGTGTCGGTGTGGATCCGTATGACCTTGTCCGAATCGCCTGCGTTCCAGCGCATGAAGGCCGAAGGCAAGACCTCCAAGGCCCCGCTGCGCGAGTCGTTTGGCCAGTGGAAGAACCTGAAGATCGTGATTCTGGCACTGATCGGCCTGACCGCCGGCCAGGCCGTGGTCTGGTACACCGGCCAGTTCTATGCGCTGTTCTTCCTGACCCAACAGCTCAAGGTCGATGCTGTCAGTGCCAATCTGATGATCGCCGTGGCCCTGCTGATCGCAACGCCGTTCTTCGTGATCTTTGGTGCGCTGTCCGACAAGATCGGCCGCAAGCCCATCATCATGGCGGGCTGCCTGCTGGCCGTGCTGACCTACTTCCCTGTGTTCAAGATGCTGACCGAAGCGGCCAACCCCGATCTGGCAGCGGCGCAAGCCAAGAACAAGGTGGTGGTCGTGGCCAACCCGGCCGAGTGCTCCTTCCAGTTCAACCCGACGGGTACCTCCAAGTTCACCAGCTCCTGCGATGTGGCCAAGCAACTGCTGGCCGCCAACTCAGTGAGCTATGAAACCGAGGCCGCCCCTGCGGGCACGACGGCGGTCATCAAGATCGGCAACGACACCATCCCCAGCTACTCGGCTGCGGGCCTGAGTGGCGACGATCTGAAGGCCAAGGACGGTGCGTTCAAGAAGGCTGTGGCGGAAACCCTGGCCAAGGACGGCTACCCTGCCAAGGCCGACCCCGCCAAGACGAACAAGGTCTTGACCGTGGTACTGCTGACCTACCTGGTGCTGCTGGTGACCATGGTCTACGGGCCGATTGCCGCGATGCTGGTGGAAATGTTCCCGACCCGCATCCGCTACACCTCCATGTCGCGGCCCTACCACATCGGCAATGGCTGGTTCGGTGGTCTGCTGCCGACGACGGCCTTCGCGATCGTCGCCCAGACCGGCAATATGTACAACGGCCTCTGGTACCCGATCATCATCGCCGGCATCACCTTCGTGATCGGAACCTTGTTTGTGCGTGAAACCAAGGATGTGGATATCTACGCGAACGACTGAACCTCAGCACTGCGAGCTGGCCGCGGGTATGCGGATGACCTGATACCCGTGGCCTTCACCTCCCAACAGCACCTTCGGGTGCTGTTTTTTTCTGCGCGGTTTGGTATCTCATGGTTAATACCAGGGTGTGTCACATAAGTGTGGTAGCGATGCGTCACTCTCGCAAAAACTGCAAGATATTCAGCGCGTTTTTCGGGGACTGCCGCCTAGAATTAACATTATGTGACGGGCTGAAACCTGCCCTGTGCGGACCCCAACAGCACCGTCCAACCATTTTTAATGACTACATCCCCGAGGACACTATGCGTTCACTGAATCGTTTGATGATTGCCACCTTGGCCATTGCTGGCTCTACCGCTGCACTGGCTCAAAGCAGCGTGCAGGTTTATGGCCGTGTGAACACCTCGGTGGAACGCCAAAAGGTGGGCGATGTGTCCACCACCGGCCTGTTCAACAACGCATCGCGTATCGGTTTCCGTGGCACGGAAGACCTCGGTGGCGGCCTGAAGGCTGGCTTCGTGCTGGAATCGGGTTTCAACTCGGATGACGGCTCGGGCACCGGTTCCGCTGGTGGTCTGACCTTCCGCCGCCAAAGCGAAGTGAACCTGGCTGGCAACTTCGGTATGCTGCGTCTGGGTACCTTCACCGCTGAGTCCTACTACGCAGTGGCTGACTACGGCGTGCTGGACCAGCCTAACCACGACACCGGTTCGCTGTCGGATGCGCTGTACAGCTACGTGATGCGCGACTCCAACAAGATCGCCTACCGCACCCCCGTGTTCCTGGGCGGCCTGACCATTGAAGGCGCTGCTTCGTTCCACGAAAAGGCTGCTGGCACCAACGACAAGAACGGCTACGACCTGGCTGCCAACTGGGAAAGCGGTCCTCTGGCACTGGGTGCAGGCTTCACCAAGGTCGGTGGCGACAAGCAACTGGGCCTGCGCGCGCACTACACCATCAACGCCTTCCAACTGGGCGCTTACTACCAACGCTCTGACGAGGAGCTGCGCGGCAAGCGCAACGCTGCCCGCGTGACCGGTATGTACACCATGGGCGCTTCCGAGTTTGTCGCTGGCTTCGGCTGGGCTGGCAAGTGGGACGACGTCAGCAACAGCGGCGCACGCCAGCTGATCCTGGGCTACAACTACAACCTGAGCAAGCGCTCCAAGCTGTACGCTGGCTACACCAAGGTCGACAACAAGGCCAACGCCAGCTACGCCACCGGTATCTCCGGCGCCGACTTCAGCACCTTCGCTGCTGGTATCCGCCACAACTTCTAAGCAAGCCTTGGGCGCCCAGCGCGCCTTCCGCTTCACAACCCGCATTCGAGAGGATGCGGGTTTTTTTATGCCGAAAAGTGTGTGGCCAGGATACATCGCCGATTTGCTAATATCTGTAAATATGTACAGTGTTTTGCAGGGCTTTGCCGCAAGCTGATTCAGTCGATGAATGAACTCCCTAGAATGGTTGTTCACGATCATTTTGCCCCCACGCAGTCGTGTCGGCCTTCCGAGTTTGGGCATCCCTGGCACCGCGCCTGGGGGCTTGCTTATCCGGTTGCTGGACTGCGCCAACGAATTACTGGATAGCTCATCGGTATGTCTCAGGAAAACATTCGCATCCGTGGTGCGCGTCAGCACAACCTCAAGAATCTGGATCTGGATATCCGCACGGGGGAGTTGACGGTGGTGACCGGGCCCAGCGGCTCGGGCAAGTCCAGCCTGGTGTTCGACACCCTGTATGCCGAAGGGCAGCGCCGCTATGTCGAGACCTTCAGCGCCTATGCGCGCCAGTTCCTCGACCGCATGGACAAGCCCGCGGTCGACAAGGTCGAGGGCGTGCCGCCGGCGATTGCGATTGACCAGACCAACCCGGTGCGCAGCTCGCGCTCCACCGTGGGCACGATGACCGAGCTGAACGACCACCTGAAGCTGCTGGTGGCGCGCGCTGGCCATCTGTTTGACCAGCAGACCGCCTTGCCGGTGCAGCATGACACGCCCGAGAGCATTTACGAGCAGCTGCTGCAGCGCACCCAGGCGGATGACCCGCGCATCGTGGTCACCTTCCCGGTCGAGCTGCCGGCCAACACCAGCGCCGAACAGGTCGAGCAGTGGCTGTCGGCCAGCGGCTTTACCAAGGTGCAGGCCGAGCGCGAGGTGGATGTGGTGCGCCATGCCGCTGCCGTGGACAGCAGCAAGAAAAAGCCCAAGGCCGGCAAGCAGGCTGCGGCAGAGGCGCCCCAGCGGGTCAAGCTGCTCGATGTGGTAGCGGATCGCTTTCGCCTCAGCAAGGCCGAGAAGGCGCGCGTGATCGAGGCCATCGAGGTGGCCCTGAAGCGCGGCAGCGGCCAGATGACGGTGTATGCCATCGCGGAGGCCGATGCGGACGGCAACGCCGCCGAGCCCGCGTTGTGGAAGTTCTCTGCCGGTCTGCACTGCCCGGAAAGCGGCCTGCGCTACCGCGAGCCGACGCCGTCGATGTTCTCGTTCAACTCGGCCGTGGGCGCCTGCGATGCCTGCCGGGGCTTTGGCCGGGTCATTGGCGTGGACTGGGGCCTGGTGATTCCCAACGACAAGCTGACCTTGCGCACCGGCGTGATCAAGCCGATCCAGACGCCGGCCTGGAAAGAGATCCAGGACGATCTGATGCGCCATGCCGAGGCGCAGGGCATTCCCCGCGATACCGCCTGGGCCAAGCTGACCGAGGCGCAGAAGGACTGGGTCATCCATGGCGAAGAGGGCTACAAGGACGGCAACTGGAGCCGCCAGTGGTATGGCATCCGCCGCTATTTCGAGTACCTGGAAACCAAGTCCTACAAGATGCATATCCGCGTCTTGCTGTCCAAGTACCGCAGCTACACGCCTTGTCCGGTCTGTGGCGGTGCACGCCTCAAGACCGAGAGCCTGCTGTGGCGCGTGGGATCGAAGGCCGACGCCGATGCGGCCCTGCCGCCGGCCCAGCGCTTCATGCCGCGCGGTGTGGCCTGGAGCCGCGAGCAGCTCGAAGCCTTGCCAGGCCTGAGCCTGCACGACCTGATGCTGCTGCCGATTGTGCGGCTGTGCCAGTTCTTTGCCAGCATGGATATCCGCCGCAGCAACGATGGCGACGCGCAGGCGCTGCGCCTGCTGCATGAAGAAATCAGCAACCGCCTGCTCTACCTCTGCGATGTCGGCATTGGTTACCTGACGCTGGACCGCCAGAGCCGCACCTTGAGTGGTGGCGAGGTGCAGCGCATCAACCTGACCACGGCGCTGGGCACTTCGCTGGTCAACACCTTGTTCGTGCTCGACGAGCCCTCGATCGGCCTCCACCCGCGTGATATGGAACGGATCATCGTGGCGATGAAGCGCTTGCGCGATGCGGGCAATACCCTGGTGGTGGTGGAGCACGACCCGGCGGTGATGTTTGCCGCCGACCGCATGATCGACATGGGCCCGGGCCCGGGCGAGAAGGGGGGGCAGATTGTGTTTGATGGCAGCCCTCTTGAACTGCGCCATGCCGATACCTTGACTGGCGCCTATCTGGGCGGCCGCAAGCAGGTGGGCATGGGTGCCAAGCGCATGGTGACCGAGAGCACGCCACGCCTGATTCTGGAAGGCGCGACCGAGCACAACCTGCAAAACGTGTCGGTGGATTTTCCGCTCCAGCGCATGGTGGTGGTCACCGGCGTGTCGGGCTCGGGCAAGTCCACCTTGATCCAGGATGTGCTGGCCCCCGCCTTGATGCGCCATTTTGGCAAGCCCACCGAGCTGGCCGGCGCGCACCAGCGCCTGCTGGGGGCGGACCATCTGTCCGACATCGTCTTTGTCGACCAGTCACCGATTGGCAAGACGGCGCGCTCCAACCCGGTCAGCTATGTGGGCGCCTGGGATGCGGTGCGCGAGCTGTTTGCGACCGCGCCGCTGTCGCTGCAGCGCGGCTATACCGCCGGCAAGTTCAGCTTCAACAGCGGCGATGGCCGCTGCCCGACCTGCGGCGGCTCGGGCTTTGAGCATGTGGAGATGCAGTTCCTCTCCGACGTCTACTTGCGCTGCCCCGATTGCGACGGCAAGCGCTACCGCGCCGAGATTCTGGAAGTGCGCATCGAGCGCGATGGCCGCTTGATGAACGTGGCCGATGTGCTGGAGCTGACCGTCAGCGAGGCGGCTGCGCTGTTCGCCAAGGACCGCGAGGTGATCCGTGCGCTGCAGCCCATCGTCGATGTGGGGCTGGAATATGTGAAGCTCGGCCAGCCGGTGCCGACCTTGTCGGGTGGCGAGGCCCAGCGCCTCAAGCTCGCCGGCTTTCTGGCCGAGGCCGCCAAGAGCGCCTCCAAATCCAAGCAAACGCTGGCGCGCAAGGGCACCCTGTTCCTGTTTGACGAGCCCACCACCGGCCTGCATTTTGAAGACATTGCCAAGCTGATGCGCGCACTGCGCAAGCTGCTCGAAGCCGGCCATTCGCTGATCGTCATCGAGCACAACTTGGATGTGATCCGTGCCAGCGACTGGCTGATCGACCTGGGCCCCGATGCTGGCGAAGACGGCGGCAAGGTGGTGGAAGAGGGCACGCCCGAGGAGGTGCGCAAGTCCGGCCGCTCCTACACCGCGCAGGCACTGCGCGACTACGAGCTGGCCATGCTGGGTGAGCGCGGCGACGGCCAACCCCACGAGGTGCGCGAGCAGCGGCCGGCCTATGCGCTGGCGCCTGCAGCGCAAGCCGCTGCACTGCCCGGGCCGGGCAACAGCATCCAGATCATCAATGCCAAGGAGCACAACCTGAAGAACCTGAGCGTGGACATTCCGCGTGGCAAGTTCAACGTCGTCACCGGCGTGTCGGGCTCGGGCAAATCGACCTTGGCGTTTGACATCCTGTTCAACGAAGGCCAGCGCCGCTACCTCGAGTCGCTCAACGCCTATGCGCGCTCCATCGTGCAACCGGCGGGCCGCCCCGAGGTGGATGCGGTCTACGGCATCCCGCCAACGGTGGCGATCGAGCAGCGCCTCTCGCGCGGCGGGCGCAAATCCACGGTGGGCACCACGACCGAGGTCTGGCATTTTCTGCGCCTGCTCTACGTGAAGCTGGGCGTGCAGCACTGCACCAAGGACGGTGCAGCGGTGCAGCCGCAAACCCCCGAGAGCATTGCCGCGCAGCTGATGACGCAGTACCGGGGCCAGCTCATTGGCCTGATGGCCCCGCTGGTGGTCGCCCGCAAGGGCGTGTACACCGAATTGGCGGACTGGGCGCGGCCGCGTGGCTACACCCATCTGCGCGTCGATGGCCAGTTCCTGCCGACCACCGGCTTTCCGCGCCTGGACCGCTTCAAGGAGCACACGGTCGAGCTGCCAGTGGCCAGCATCGAGATCCGGCCCGAGAACGAGGCCCTGCTGCGCGACAAGCTGGCCACGGCGCTGGAGCTGGGCAAGGGCGTGCTGCATGTGCTCTCGGCCATCGGCACCCTGGAAGCGGCGATGCAGGCGGGCAGCGACACGGCGGCCATTGGCCAGCTGCAGGTGTTCTCCACCAAGCGCGCCTGCCCGGTTTGCGCCACCAGCTATGCCGAGCTGGACCCGCGTTTGTTCTCCTACAACAGCAAGCATGGCTGGTGCCCCGACTGCGTGGGCACCGGCGTCAAGCTGACCAAGGACCAGCGCAAGGTCTATGACGACTCGGTGATGGGCCAGGACAACCGGGGCCGCGAGCAAAGCTTTGAAGAGCCCGAGGCCGAGGACGTGGGTGAAACCACCTGCCCGACCTGCCAGGGCACGCGCCTCAATGCCACCGCCCGCGCGGTGCTGTTCCACGGCCAGTCGATCTCGTCGATCGCCCGCCTGTCGGTCACCGATGTGCGGCTCTGGATCGAGGGCCTGGTGCTGTCGGGCCGCGAAAGCGATATCGCCCGCGACCTGGTGCCGGAGATCCACAGCCGCCTGGCCTTTCTGGAAGAGGTCGGCCTGGGCTATCTGACCCTGGACCGGGGCGCGCCCACCTTGTCGGGCGGCGAGGCGCAGCGCATTCGCCTGGCCGCGCAGCTGGGCAGCAATCTGCAAGGCGTGTGCTATGTGCTCGACGAGCCCACGATTGGCCTGCATGCGCGCGACAACCATATCCTGCTCAATGCGCTGCACAAGCTGGGCGCCAAGGGCAATACGCTGGTGGTGGTGGAGCATGACGAGGACACGATCCGCCGCGCCGACCATGTGATCGATATCGGCCCCAGCGCCGGCAAGCGCGGCGGCCGCCTGGTGGCCCAGGGCACGACGCAGGATGTGATGGATGCGGCCGATTCGCAGACCGGCCGCTACCTGCTGCATGCGATGCGCCACCCCTTCCAGCCGCGCCGCCTGGTGCATGGCGTGGCCGATGCGGTGGCCGCGCCGGTCGAAGACGCCAAGCCCGTCGCCAAAAAGCGCACCAAGAAGCAGATCGCCGCCGACGCCGCTGCCGCGCTGGC
>NZ_KE148677.1:32610-42625 GCF_000410635.1 Comamonas sp. B-9 | reverse complement strand
GGCGCTGCGCTGGCCCAGGTGGCGGCGCAGGCGCGGCAGCATGCGGGCCAGGCGCTGGCTTTCTTCATCGCTCTCGGGCTGCTGCGCGGCGGCGCTGGCGAGAGCCAGGGCCTCGTCAAAACGCTCCATGCGTTCGAGCACGCGCATGCGGCGGTGGCGTGCACCCGGGTAGGGGCTGGCAGCATAGGCTTGCTCGGCAAGGGCCCAGCTTTGGCTGCGCTCACAGGCCTGGCCCAGGCGCAGCAGCACCTTGGCATGGCGCTGCTGCAGCCAGGGGTTGGCGCTGCGCCAGGCGGCCAGCGCGTCCATCAAGGCCTGGCGGTCCTCGTCCTCATCCACCGCCTGGCGCCACTGCTGCAGCTGTCGGTAGCCCTGCACATCGGCGCGGGTCTGGAAGGCGCGCGACTGCGCATCAAAGGCCACCGTCTCGTATTTGAAGATGCCCAGGTCGGCCAGCACAAACTCTGACCAGTCCTGGTGCAGATTGCCAAAGAACATCAGGCGCAGGCCTTCGGCCAGCTCGCCGACGGTGACGCGCCAGGCGGCATGTTCGGCCTGCGGGTGCCAGCGGTGGTAGGGCTGCAGCTGCTCTTGGGCTTCTTGCTCGGTACCTGGATCAGACTGCTGAACCAGTTGGGCCAGCATCTCCGCCTTGCGCAGCGTGCGCGCCAAACCGGCGTTGGCAAAAATTTGCAGCAGCTCTGGCTTGGTGTGCAGCGCAAACAGCTCGGCCAGCGCCATGCCGGCATCGGCATCGATCCAGCCCAGCGCCAGCAGGGGCTGCGCGGCGGCATGCACATCGGGGATCTCGTCGTAGACCAGCTTGTCCGCGCGGAACCAGGGCCCGCGCCGCATCAGCATGCGCACCATCAGCGCCTGCGACTGCATGGGGGCTTGGGCAAAGTCCGCCAGAAACTGCTGCTCTTGCGCATCCAGCACATCGCCATAGCGCTGCCCCAACCACTGCAGCGCGCGCTCGAAGTTGTGCAGGTAGTAGTAGCGATGGGGGGCCAGCATGGGGGGTCGGATGCGGTGAAGGTGAGTGATAGCTTATCTGTATTTTTATACAGCTATTTTAACTTTGCCGCCATGTCCCCTTCTGGCCGTCAGGCTCGATGTGCCGATAGCACTATTCCACTGCTTGCAGGCAGGCCATATACAAATGAGTTTGCGAATAGAAACGATTCTCATTTATTATGTTTTTATTTGACGCTGCCTTGATGCCGAGCAAAGTGTTTTCCGTTTATCCCGTGGAGGCGAGCCAACCGTGCCAAACCCAGACAGTGACATCCATCCGTTGGTGCAGGAGCACGGTGTGATGCTGCGCCACTATGCTGCACTGCAAGCGCGCTGCACGGCCCAGGTCGATGCACTGCGCGCGGAAGTCGAGGCGCTGCGCGCCCAGGTCACCCAGTTGCGGGCCCAGGTCATCATGCGCAACAGCGCCCTCATCTGGGAGCGCGAGGACCGCCTGGTGCACCTGTCGGCCATCGCCAACCGAGCAGCCGTCACGGCCGTGCGCCGCTGTGTGGACCCGGCCGCGACGATGGAAGTGGCCGCCGTGCCCCCGCCCCCACCCGATGCCTATCTGCAAGAGCTGGGCCAGCATGCCACCAACCTGGTGATTTGCCAGACCGGCTGCATCAGCCACGGCGGCTACTGGCGCGAGCATGACCAGTGCAAGCGCCTGGGCAGCACCTGCCTGCTCGAAGACCCCCAGGCCTTTGTCCCCACAGAAACCGCCAAGGCTTCGCACGCCTGGGTGATGACGGCGGCCAGCGTGCCCGCCAAGGAGCTGCCATGAGCTCGCGTTTTCCGTCCTCCGTATCGGGTCCGCTGCTGCTGCGCGAATGGGAGCGCCTGACCCAGACCGGCGTGGAAGCCAGCCGCGACAACCGCCCCGAGCAAGCGCTGGCCTGGCATGAGCATGCGCTGCGCGTGGCGCACCAGCTGTTCCACGATGCGCCGGCCGGCGTTTGCGCCGATGACCGCCTGGCCGCCTTTGTGGTCGCGCACCTGAACCTGGCCGACTGCTTCAACACCTTGAGCCAGCCGATATCGGCCGGCGAGTGCATCAACTGCGCCCACCACCAGCTCTTGGCCTTGACGCGTGACGACCATGCCAGCGCCGACCTGCGATCGGCCGCCTGCAAGCACCTGCACCACACCTTTGCTGCATTGACCGAGCACCACAACCGCTGCGCCGCCCGCGAGCGCGAGGATGCGATGGAGCGGCAGGCCCACAGCGTTCCCATGCCTTCGGGCAACCCGCCGCCGGGCACGCTGCTGCACTGACAGCCGCCGCACCGGCATTGACCTCCCTGTTCTCCACTCAACAACTGACACACGATATGTCCTATACCCTGCCCAAGCTGGCCTATGCCTACGATGCCCTGGAGCCCAACATTGACGCCCAGACGATGGAGATCCACTACAGCAAGCACCACCAGACCTATGTGAACAACCTCAACGCTGCGGTTGAAGGCACGGAGTTTGCCAACCTGTCCGTCGAAGCGCTGGTGGCCCAGGTGGAATCGCTGCCCGAGAAGCTGCGCCTGCCCGTGCGCAACAACGGCGGCGGCCATGCCAACCACAGCCTGTTCTGGGAAGTGATGTCGCCCAGCGGCGGCGGCCTGCCCCAAGGCGATGTGGCCAAGGCCATCGATGCCGACCTGGGTGGTTTTGAGGCCTTCAAGGACGCCTTCACCAAGGCGGCACTGAGCCGTTTTGGCAGCGGCTGGGCCTGGCTGACTGTGACGCCTGAAGGCAAGCTGGCGGTGGAGAGCAGCGCCAACCAGGATTCGCCACTGATGAAGGGCATTGGCTCGGGCAACACCCCGATCCTGGGCCTGGACGTGTGGGAGCACGCTTACTACCTGAAGTACCAAAACCGCCGCCCTGAATACATTGCCGCTTTCTACAATGTGGTGGACTGGGGCGTCGTTGCCCGCAAGTACGCCGCAGCGCTGGGCAAGTAAGTCACTCCCTTCTTCGAGCACGCGAGCACGCACATGACCCCAGGCAACCAACCGATGGAAATGGACAACCAGCCCGACCCGCGCGATGACGCATCGCGCAGCACCGCCAGCCCTGCGCCCAAACCGGCGCTCAAGCTGCGAACCCGCATCGGTCTGCTGATCTGTGGCCTGGGGGTGTTTGCGCTCGGCGCGCTCATCTGGGATGGCCTCAAAAACGAGCCCTCCGTGCGCAATGCGCTGCTGGGCGGCTGCATGGCCGCCCTGGCCACCGCCTTGGGCACCCTGCCCCTGCTGCTGGCCCAGCGCCCGTCGGAGCGCACACGGGATACCTTGTTTGGCTTTGGCGCCGGCGTGATGCTGGCCGCCTGCGCGTTCTCGCTGGTCATCCCCGCACTGGATGCCGCACGCGCCTCGAATATCTTTGACGGCAGCGCCTGGGCTGCTGGCGGCGTCGTCGGCACCTCCATCCTGCTGGGCGGCATGGCCCTCTTGGTGATGGACCGCCTGCTGCCCCACGAACATTTCATCAAAGGCCGCGAAGGCGCCAGCGCCCAGCAGCTGCGCCGCACCTGGCTCTTTGTGTTTGCAATCATCCTGCACAACCTGCCAGAAGGCCTGGCCATTGGCGTGGGCTACGCCGGCAATGAAGGCATGCGCGCCAATGCGCTGGCCATCGGCATCTCCATCCAGGACGTGCCAGAAGGCTTTGTCGTAGCCGCCGCACTGCTGGCCGTCGGTTACAGCCGAGGCTTCTCCGTCCTGCTGGGCATCGCCTCCGGCCTGGTCGAACCCCTGGGCGCCGTCGCCGGCGCCGCCATCATCGGCAGCTCCGCCCTGCTCCTCCCCTGGGGCCTGGGCTTCGCCGCCGGCGCCATGCTCTTCGTCATCAGCCACGAAATCATCCCGGAATCGCACCGCAAGGGGCATGAGTTTTTTGCGACTACGGGGTTGATGGTGGGGTTTGTTTTGATGATGGTGTTGGATACGGCGCTGGGGTGAGGTCAATGGGCGTTTTGGATGTACTAAAGCCCCGAACAACTATTTTGGGCTGTAGAAAACTAAGGAGCGACGGCTGCTTTGCAGCGATCGCTGCCTCCCATGGTCTCATCGCGCGGGTTCGCTCACCACCGCATAGCGGTCATCCGTGCGCTAATGTTCCAGCCGAAGCTGTGACCACTTTCTGGGTAGCAGCAGACGCTGGCCATCAGGGCCATCCAAGTGACTACTAGATGTCCGCTATCGCTGTGCATGAATAGGCGCTATCGACCCAAAGCGGCTGTCTGGTGAGTGCTTAGGGAGGCCCGAATCGGACGCCGGAGCTGCGTAGTTCATCCTCCAACTGTTCGTCGGTCAAACCTTTTCCAGTTTGATTTAAATCCCACACCCAGACAAGCTGGACTGCCATCAAGTCCTGCTCAGTCACTAAGTCGGCTATAAAAAATCCAAGAATTGAGCGGTTAACTCCGTACTTTGCTGCCAGTTCACGCAGAAGCACTGTCACACGCTCGCCTCTAGCCAGTCTTAATCGATATTCACCGACGTCGCCCTCAGGCAGCTGCATCATGCTATTCATTGAAGTGTCCGTTCCTGGCCGATAACCGTCATCCTAACCTCGAATGCTCAAGCTTCGCACGCGACTAAGCCGGCCAGCTGCCCGCACAGGTCGACCGACCAGCCCACACGCGTAGACAGTGTGAGCGTCGGTTCTCAATTTGCATGTAGTGAGAAAATTTGCAAGATCAGTGAGAACGGTTGATACAGCCAGTCTCACACTCTTGCAAAGATCCTACCGACCAAGCCAGGAGTGATCTGCGGACGGAACTTGCTCGGTTGAATCCACAGCCATATGCGGACACTCGAACCTTTGCACCCGAGAGTGAAATCAGAATTTTTAGGCCTGTCTCAAAGTGGCTACTACAAATTTGCCTATCGAACAGCAAGCTCATAAAGTAGTGCGAACTATGCATGCCTGTTGCATACCTTCCAAATCTAGTTAGGCCTCATCAACCACATGGCGCAGATCCGAGCACTCCTTAAAAAAATCTTCGGAAGTGGACCTGAGCAGGCTCCACCTGAAGACCCCCTCGACTACGAGAAAGTGGTTCATCTGGATGCTGAGAACTTGGCAGAACAAGGCATCAAAGCTGCCTATGACGACCTGCTCCAACAGTTGCAGCACTACTCACCAAATCCACTTGATGTGACCGAAGAGGTTAGTTCAGATGCGGGCTCGTACACGGTCATCGCAGCAGGCAATCGCTACGAAATATGGGGGCCGACTTTCGATTCAGACGATGACTGGGCAAGAGCAGCTGTAGCGTTCTTCCAGATCGTGAACGCAAACCTAGGCCAGTCATCGCACAAGTTTTATGCCCTCTACGGAGGGAACGACCTTAGTGGCTTATTCCTCACTAACGAGCAATGCCTACTGGCTCAGAAAGCCATCAAGAATCCGTCCTCTAGGCCCTACATGCCAGTTATGGAGCCGCCGCACTATGGCTTCCCAGCACAGGGTTCGACTTAGAGTCGCTAACACAACCCTTGATACGTCGTTGCCAAACCTTGCCGTACTACTGTACTGTCTGCGGCTCGACGCCTAGTCTCAATCGCAAACCTTCGGTTTGCTGGGTCGTGTTAGCGGCTCTTAACCTTCCGTCGAGGGGACTCACCCCGGAAAGCCGAATATGTCAGATGACTGCGAACTCTATTTTCTAGAGCGCGATACGCGTCCAGCCAGGGCGGAACTAGATGGCAACGGATCCCCATATCTGTTGTCTGAATGGCATCTCCCGATTGTTTGGCTAGCCTTATTTCAGCCGCAGGATGCACGTATAGACCTCACTTCTATCCGAGACGGAGATCGAGCCTATTTTGCGACCTTAAGAAATGAGGCGCTTTCTAATCTAGAAAATAGAAAAGCGTGGATTCAGGCAGCGGTCCCCAATCTGGATGTGGAATGGTTAGATTCGTTTACCAAGTTCCTTACGACCTGCAAGCTTCCGTGGGTACATGTTCAGCCCCTCTCTTTTTATGAGGACGGCTCAGCCCCTAGCATCGAAGCGTTGAAGGATTTGCTGAAAATTTTTAGCTGTCCTCCAAATTTATTAGGTACAGCGTCAAGCCAAGGCTTGAATTTGTATAGCGCTCATTTCGCTAGTCAATTCGATCAAACAGAGAAAAATATCAAATTGATAAGCCTGGGATACAGTGGCACAGAAGACCTCGCCGAATGGGATGACTAAATTGGCGAACTTCCGCTTTGGGCCGAACAGCAACATTCATGCGCAGACAATTGGAGCTGCTGGCACGATGCCTCAATTCGGCAAGTAGCGAACCGAGGGTGTTGCTGATAGTTTCATCTCATACCGAGAATTTAGGGGAAGGTTCAGTTATGAGTGTCACGCTGCATGTCGAAAGACCGCGTAATGAACCTGCCATTGAGCTAAATGAATGGCTTTCCGTCATTAAGGCCGATACTCAGTTACAGATGCGAACTGCGCCTTATAAAGTAATCAATCCGACTACTGGCGCCACCATAGAAATGTCTGTAGGAGAGGCAGACTCTGAAATTTACTTCGATGGGGAGTGGGTTCCTTTTCTTCAGTTCAGAAGAGGAAAACTCAGAACAGGTTACGTCGAGGAGTTTGATAACCCAAGCGACTTACGACGTCAAAAAATCTCTGCAATTGCAAAGGCACTTGATGCCCAAATCGCCACAGATGATGACGATGACCTATTGGATTGGTGACCGGCAGCAAAGGATTGATAGCACCACTTCAACTTGCGTAAAAGCTGTTCCTCGCTTAGCGTCCAAATTAGATGACCGATTCCGGTTGTACAGCGGACCTGGAAAGGCGCTTCACAGCTATGGCTACTCTGGGCGCCGTCAGACATTGAACTTGCAGAGTCGACGGTCTGCAACCAGCCTAAAACGGCTATCGAAGCATGATCACTGCCAATCGGCACTTCGATACCGGCTGAAGTGCATCGTCAACCCTTCGGCATGTCTCCAAACCTCTTTGGAGTCGAACTCAAAGAATTGCGGTTTACGACTCACCGACTCTCACCACCCCAATCCCCCACAACCCCAAAGCTTATTTGCGAATGATTCTCAATTGAGCGTATACTGCACCCATGGCGTAGCAATTGCGGCTACTCCAAGGTTCATCGTGGGGCGACTTACCGGAACTGTCCGGAAGTCGTTTTTGCCAGCCAATGGTTCACACTAGCCACGCATTTTTTTGCGATGAACGCCGGCTTCGATAGCGCCATTGCAGCGCAGCGATCCAGTCTCTGACAGCGCCTTTGCTCTGCCCTGCCAACGGTTGGCAAGCAAGTACCACCAGGCCTCCTGTCCACCCTCCCCTGCTCTCTCCATCTACACACATGCCAAGGGCATGTTTTTTTGCGTCTGCACAGTGCATCGCGTTGACGGCATCCAAGCGCTTCACACCACCCCAACCCAAAAAAAAAAGCCCAGATCATCCCTGCCAACGGCAGCAGCAATCTGGGCTTACCCACCACACCCACCGCAGCGGCAAGCGCTGCAGCAGGCTAGCTACTAAGAGCCGCTAACACAACCCTTGATACGTCGTTGCCTAGCCGGCCGCCTCAGGCCTTGCCGTACGCCTGTACTGTCTGCGGCTTGATGCCTTGTCGGGGGCGCCCAGCCTCAACCGCAAACCTTCGGTTTGCTGGGTCGTGTTAGCGGCTCTAACTTAATTAAAAATCCACCGACGCCGACAACGCAAACGTACGCGGCGCGCCCAGCGCCAGGCTGGACAGCTGGGGCATGCCCCAGTAAGACTTGTTGGTCGCATTCAGAACAGAGGCGCGCAAGGTAACGGGCTTGTCGGCCACCTTGGTGCTGTAGCGGGCGCCCAGGTCGTAGGTGGTGCGGCCGGCGGCCCAGAGGCTGTTGTCGGCGCTGATGTACTGGCGGGATACGGCGGTGGCGTTGGCGTTGAGGGCCAGGCCTTGCACGCCGGGGACATCCCACTCCGCACCCAGTTTGCCCTGCCACTTGGGGGTGCCGGTGGCGAGCTTGCCTTGGTTGACGCCACCAGCGGTTTGCGTCAGCTTAGGGGCGGTGTAGGCCACGCCGCCCATCAGGCGCAGGCCGTGCATGGCGTTGCCGAAGAAGCTCCACTCAATGCCACGGTTGCGCTGCTCGCCGCCGAACGAGTAGACGTTGGTGACGGGGTCGGTGTAGCTGCTGGGCCGGGTGATTTCAAACACGCTGACGGTGTGGGCGAAGTCGCCCAGGTCGAGCTTGAGGCCCAGCTCCTTTTGCTTGCTCTTGTAGGGGGCAAACACTTCGCCGGCGTTGGCGGCGGTCATGGGTGCGGTGGCGCCCTGGCTCAGACCTTCAATGTAGTTGGCGTAGAGCGAGAGGTTGTCGCTGGCCTTGACCAGCAGCGCAGCGGCGGGCGAGGGGGCGCTTTCGTCATAGCGCGAGGTGCGCGCACCCGAGGTGATGTTGTAGGTGTCACTGATCACCTGCTGGCGGCGCACGCCCAGGGTCAGCTGCACGCGGTCTTGTGCCATCGACAAGGTATCGGCGATGCCATAGCTGGCCAGGCGCACCTCGGTGTGTGAGATGTGGGGAGCGACAAAGTCGGCCGCCGGGCCCCATACCGGGTTGTAGAGGTTGGTGGTCCAGTCGGCGCCGGGCACGCTGCGGCGGCCGTAGTCGTTTTGCTTGTGCGCGTAGTGCGTGGCATTGATGGCCCACTGGTGGCCCACGGCGCCGGTCTGGCTGCGGCCCTTGATGCCGACTTCGCCCGACTGCTTTTTGACATCAAAGGCGAGCTGGCCCATCGTGGTGCGGAAGTCGCCTGCGGTGTTCAACACCAGGGCCGACATGGCGCCGTTGTACTGGTAGTCGGTCTTGCTCATGCCAAAGGCGGCATAGGCCATGACCTGGTCGTTCAGGTCGTACTCGCCGCGCAGGATGGCGGCCTTGTCCTTGGTGCGTACGGTGGACCAATCGGGGTTCAGCAAGGTATCGCCCTTGGGCACCTTGGGGATGGGCAAACCGGGCGACAGGCTGATGCCCCGGTTGACGCCGTTGACCCGGTCGTCACTGGCATAGAAGTCGGCCGACAGGCGGGCGCGGTCGCCACGCCAATCCAAGGCCAGCGATGCGAGCTGCACTTTTTTCTGCTGGTCTTTGATGGAGCCATCGCCATCGCGGTACACGCCGTTAAAGCGCACACCGAGCTGCTGGCGGTCGCCAAAGCGGCGGCCCATGTCCAGGTGGCCGCCCAACTGCGAATCAGACATATAAGTGGTGGTCAGGCGGGTGAGCGGATCGTTGCCGGCGCGCTTGGGCACCAGGTTGACGGCTCCGCCCACCGAGCCGCCTGGCGGCATGCCGTTGAGCAACGCCGATGGGCCCTTGAGCACTTCGATGCGCTCAAACATCTCGGGGGAGGTGCGGTAGTACGGCGCCATGCCATACAAACCGCCAAAGGTCATGTCGGTGGAGCTCGACGAGAAGCCCCGGATCGAATAGTTCTCGGCCCAGGCACCCGATACGCCATTGCTGAACACCGTTGGGTCGGTCGCGGCAATCACGTCGGTGATGTTCTGCGCCTGGCGGTCTTCAATGTACTTCTCGGTGTAGCCGATGGTGCTGAACGGCGTCTCCATAAAGTCTTTGTCGCCCAACAGGCCCACGCGGCCGCCGGTGGTGACCTGGCCGCCCGCATACGGCGCTGCAACCTGGGCGGCTTTTTCTTGCACGGTGATCGGCGCCAGGGTGACGGCGTTGTCCGCCGCTGCTGCCGGCTCTGCCGCGCTGCTGGTTTGCGCGTTGGCAAGGGGCGCTGCGACCAGCATGGCGCCAATGGTCAGGCCCAGCAGCACCTGGGGGCTGAGGGGGTTGAGCGCGCTGCGGCGCAGTGCAAACGGGGCCGCATGCTGGGCGACGGGCCGTGCGCTGCGCAGGGCGCTGGCAGCACGGTGCTGGGGGTGAAGGCGTTCTGGCATGCCTGGTTCCTTAGATGTTATGGATACAGAAAAAGCAAGGGTGG
>NZ_KE148677.1:26573-32560 GCF_000410635.1 Comamonas sp. B-9 | reverse complement strand
CGCCTGGAGGTTTTTTGGCTGGGTCGGAACCTGGCTACAACGGGAGAGAAAAAAGAAGCCGGACGGGGTGGCTGGCCGGCAATCAGCCCGGGTAGCCGCGCAGCACGTCGTCAATCAGCAGGCTGAGCGAGGTAGGACTGGCGCCGGTGGTGTACCAGGCGTCAGCATCGACAAAGACCACGCGGCCGCTCTTCCAGGCCTTGGTCTCGCGCAGCAAAGGGTTGGCCAGCTGGTCGGCGGTCATCACGGCGTGGCGCTCCATTACGGCAGTGCGGTCCACCACATAGAGGATGTCGGGGTTGGCCTGCTGGATGAACTCGCTGGAGATGGGCTGGCCATGCAGGCTGCCCTCGGCATCGGTGCTGGCGGGCTTGACGCCCAGATCGCTGAACACAAAGCCGTAGCGCGACTGCGGGCCAAAAGAGCTGAAGGCGCCGTTGTTGTGCAGCACGATCAAGGCCTTGTCGTTGCTGCCGGCAATGCGCTGGCGCGCCTGCGCCAGCTTGGCATCCAAGGCGGCTACCTTTTGAGCGGCCAGCGCCTCTTTGTCAAAGATGCGGCCCAGGGTCAGCAGATGCTCTTTGACGACGGCAATGTGCTTGGCATGGCTGTCCTTGAAATCCACATCCAAATGGATGGTCGGCGCGATCTCGCTCAGTGCCTGGTAGTGGTTGGCTTGCAAGGGCGTGATCAGGATCAGGTCGGGCTTGAGCGCATGCACGCGCTCCAGGTTGGGCTGCACGATGGCGCCCAGGTCCTGCACCGCCTCATCGGCTTTGTACTTGGCCAGAAAGTGCGGCACATAGTCCTTGACCATGCCGGCAATCGGCACACCGAGCTGATCGAGGAAATCGGCCTCGTTCATCTCCAGCGCGGCCACCCGCTGCGGGGTGCGTGTGATGACGGTGCTGCCCAGCTGGTGCTGCACAGTGATGGGTGCGGCGGCCGGCGGGCTGCTGGCTGTGGCGCTGGCAGATGGTGCATCGGCCGCCGAGCTGGATGCGCGGTCGCAGCCGCTCAGGGCCAGGGCGATGGTGACAGCGGCGGCTGCGGCGATGGCCGTAGACAGGGGCCGCAGAAAGGTGCGGGCGCAGGTGTGAGTGCAGATGCGGGTGCGTTGCATGGCAAAGGTTTCCTAGGTCTTGAAGTAGTTGCACAGGCATCCCTGCGCGGTGCGGCTGATGTCAAACCGCAGCTCGAACAGCTGCGACAGATTGGCTTCGGAGATGACGTCATCGCTGGGGCCGCTGAAGCACAGCATTCCGCCCTTGAGCGCGACGATGTGGTCCGAGTAATTGGCGGCAAAGTTGATGTCGTGGATGACCAGAATCACCGTGCGGCCGGCCTCGTCGCAAAGCCTGCGCAGCGCGCGCATGATCTGCACGGCATGCTTCATGTCCAGGTTGTTCAGCGGCTCGTCGAGCAGCAGCACATCGGTCTGCTGGGCAATGGTCATCGCCAAAAAGGCCATCTGCCGCTGGCCGCCACTGATCTCGTCGATATAGGCATGGCGCAGCGGCTCGAGCGACAGGAAGGCGATGGCCTCATCGACGGCTTGCTGGTCTTTGCTCGTCAACGTGCCCCGATGGTGCGGAAAGCGGCCAAAGCCGACCAGCTCTTCGACCGTCAAGCGCATCTGAAAACCGGGCGACTGGCGCAAGGTGGCGATGCGCAGCGCATAGTGCGCCACCGAGATGGTGGCAATGCTGCGGCCATCGAGCTGGATCTCGCCGCTGCTGGGCGCCAGCAGGCGGGCAATCATCATCAGCAAGGTGGATTTGCCGGCGCCATTGGGGCCGATCAGCGAGGTGATGCGCCCGGCCGGAAAGGCGGTGCTGACGCCAGACAGCACGGCGCGGCTGCCATAGGATTTATGGATGTTGCTGACAATGATCATGAGAGAGCCCGGCCGCGCACCGTCAGCGCCAGAAAGTAAGCACCGCAAACCAGATTGACCAGGATGCTGACGGTGGTCTTGTAGTTGAAAACATGCTCCACCAGCAGCTGCGCTACCAGGAAGATGGCGATGGCGACTGCGCAGCCCATGGGCAAAGTGCTGCGGTGGCGCCATTGCGGTGCCAGCGCATAGACGATGTTGGCCACAAAGATGCCCATGAAGGCCGTCGGCCCGATCAGGCTGGTGGAGACCGCCACCAGCACCGCCACCAAGGCCAGGTACAGCCGCATGCAGCGGGCATGGGGCACGCCCAGCGAGATGGCCTGCTCGCGGCCCAGCGCCATCACATCGAGCACCGGCAGGGTTTTGTGCAGCACCAGGCAGACGGCGCCCACGGCCAGCGCCGCATACGCCAGGGTATCGGGCCGGGCGCGGTGGAAGGACGCATAGCTCATGCCCTGGAAAACGGCGAACTCGCCCGGGCTGATGCGCAGCTGCACAAACTGCGTGAAGGTGCCGATCACCATGGTCAGCACCAGGCCAACGAGCAGCAGCACATAGACATCGCCCTGCCCCCGGCGCAGCAGCCAGCGCTGCAGGCCCCAGGAATACACCAGCATCAGCGCCACCGACACGAAGAAGTTGCCCCGCTCGCCCAGCATGCCCATGCCCTGCGCGCCCAGCACCAGCAGCAGCATGGCCTGCCACAGCAAGAACACCGCCTCGTAGCCCATGATGGCGGGCGTCAGAATGCGGTTGCCCATCAAGGTTTGGAACACGATGGCCGACACCGCCACGCAGATGCCGCCCAGCGCAATGGCCACCAGGCGCAGTAAACGCCGGGGGATGACATAGCCCAGATCGAGCCCTGAGCCCAGCAGCACAAAGCCCAGGGCCAGCACCGCTATGCCCAGCCACAGCGCATGGCTGGGGCTGAACGCCTTCAGGGCGATAGCGCGCTTCATCGCCGCCCCCGCAAAATCAGCACCAGAAACACCACGCCGCCCAAGGCGCCGGCGGTGAGGCCAATGGGCACCTCAAAGGGATAGATCAGCAGGCGGCCGGCGATATCGCAGACCAGCAGCAGGCTGGCACCACCCAGCGCTACCAGCGGCAGAGTGCGGGCCAAATGGTCACCCTTGTACAGCGCCACCAGCTGGGGCACGACCAGGCCGACAAAGGGGATGGCGCCCACGGCAATGACGGTGGCCGACACGGTGACGGCGACCAGCACCAGGCCCAAGGTGGCAGTCGCTGCATAGCCCAGCCCCAAGCTCGTCGCCATTTCCTCCCCCATGCCCAGCACCGTAAAGCGCTGCGCATACAGATAGGCGAGCGCCACCACCGGCACGATGATGTAGAGCATCTCGTAATGGCCTTGGACGATGCGCGAAAAATCGCCCAGCAGCCAGCCCTGCATGCTTTGCAGGATGTTGTGGCGGTAGGCATAGAACTCGGCCACGGCGCTGAGCACGCTGCCGTACATCAGCCCGATCACGGGCACCAGCACGGTGTTCTTGAAGCGGATGCGCGCGATGATGGCGACATAGAGCAGGCTGGATGCAAAGCAGAACAGCAGCGCCAGCGCCATGCGGCCCGGCGCACCCGCCGAGGGCACCAGGGTCATTGCGATCAGAATGCCGAGCTTGGCGGCATCGAGCCCGCCCGACGTGCCAGGTTCGACAAACTTGTTGCGCACAATGTGTTGCAGGATCACGCCGCAGACGGCCAGGCCTGCCCCGGTCAGCACCAGCGCGGCGAGGCGCGGCAGCCGGCTGGCGGTGAGCGTGAGCCAGGCATCGCCTGAGAAGGCCCAGAGCTGCGACCAGGCCATCTGGCGCGCCCCCACCAACAGGGACGCCAGGCACAGCAGCGCAAAGCCCAAGCACCAGCGCAGTCGCATCAGCCCTGCTCCCCCTCTGCGGCAATGCACCAGCCCTGGGCGTGAGCCCGCTGGGCCAGCCACTGCGCATAGCGGCCCGCATGCGCTGCCAGCTGCGCAGGCGTGCCTTGCTCGACCACCTGGCCGCCCTCCAGCACCAGCACCTGGTCGGCCATGGCAATGGTTGACAGCTGGTGCGCAATGACCACCACCGTGCGCTGGCCACGCAGGCGCGCCAGGGTCTGGGCAATCAGCGCCTGGTTCTCGGTATCGAGCGCGGCGGTGGCCTCGTCCACCAGCAGGATGGGCGCATCCTTGATAAGGGCGCGCGCAATCGCAATGCGTTGGCGCTCACCGCCCGAGAGCTGGGCGCCACCCTCGCCCACGGGGCTGTCCAGCACGCCGGGCAGGCGCTGCGCGATGCTGTCCACGCCCGCTTGCTGGGCGGCTTGCCATACCTCAGCATCACTGGCACCGGGCCGGCCGATGCGGATGTTGTCGGCAATGCTGCCGGCAAACAAATAGCTGTCCTGAAAAATCTGGCTGATCTGCGCGGCCAGTTGTGCTTCGTCCATCTGCCGCACATCGGTGCCGCCTACCAGCACGCCGCCCTGGTCCACATCCCAAAAGCGTGCCATCAGCCGCACCAGCGTGCTTTTGCCGGAGCCCGATGCCCCCACCAAGGCCGTCATGCTGCCCGGCGCCACATGCAGATTGATGCCGCGCAGCACGGCGGACTGGTCTGCGCCATAGGAGAAATGCACATCGCACAGAGTGATCGATGCATCGCGCGGCAGCTGCGGGTGCTGCGGCTGCGGCAGGGGCTGCTGCGCCAACAGCGCGTCCATCGCATCCAACTGGCCGCGCGCGCTGCGCAGCGCCTCGGCATAGCCCACCAGCTCCAACAGCGGCTCGACAAAGCGGCTGATCAGCAGCATGGACAGCACGGCGCCGATGACCTCACCAGGCGCCAGCGCCTGGGCGCTGTGCTGATCGAGCCCGATGGCAACAGCAACCAGCAAGGCTGCCAACACCGCCTGCACAGCCCAGACATTGAGCACCGACGACAGCGCCGACACCGCAATCAAGCGCCCGGCCGACTGGCGCTGCTGGTCCATCGCCTGCGCCACAAAGCGGGTGCTCTGACCGCCGCCCTGGAAGGCGCGCAAGACCGACTGCGCCTGCGCAAACTCCACGATGCGCTGGCCGGTCTGGGCAAAGTCGCGCTGAAACGCGGCATCGGCCCAGCGGCCCATGCGGGCGGTCAGCAGCAGCACGCCCAGCAGCAGGGGTAAGGCCACTAGCCCCACCAGGCCCAGGCGCCAGTCCTGCACAAACAGCAGCGCCAGCACCACCAGGGGCGCCACCACGCCGCTGATGACGGGTGTGAGCACATGGGCCGGCAGCTGGGCCACGGCCATCATCCCCTGCGTGACCAGGTGGCTGACCTTGGCGGTGTTCTGCGCGTTAAACCAGCCCATCGGCAAGCGCGCCACATGGGCGCCCAGCCGGTGGCGGCCGGTTTGCAAGATCGCAACGCCAACGCCCACCCCCGCCTGCTCCACCCGGCCGCGCCACCACCAGGCCAGCACGACGGCGACCAACAAGGCCAGTAGCCAAATGCCAGCTGCGCGCCACTGGGCCTGCAGCAGCTGGGCCATCAGCGGCAGCAGCAGGGCCGTGCACAGGCCGCAGAGCGCGCCATACCAGGCAGCCATCCAGGCGTAGCGGCGCAACAAAGGGGCCTGCTCGCCCAGCAGCAGGTTCAAGGTTTTCAGCATGGCGCGGCCTCCTGCACGGCGGCATAGCCACCTTCGCGCCACAGGCGGGCATAGCGCCCGTTCATAGCCAATAGATCGGCATGGCGCCCCTGCTCCACCAGGCGCCCTTCGTCGATCACCAGGATCTGGTCGGCCTGCATGATGGTGTCCAACCGGTGGGCAATCACCAGCACCGTGCGGCCTTGCGCAAAGCGCGACAGCGCGCGCTGAATAGCGGCCTCGCTGTCGGCATCCGCAGCGGCGGTGGCCTCGTCCAGCACCAAAATGGGCGCATCCATCAGCACGGCGCGGGCAATGCTGATGCGCTGGCGCTCGCCCCCGGAGAGCTGCGCGTCCTCGCCCAGCACCGCGTCATAGCCGCGTGGCAGCGCGGCGATGCAGCCATGCACATCGGCGGCGCGCGCGGCGGCTTCCACCTCGGCCTGGC
>NZ_KE148677.1:0-26563 GCF_000410635.1 Comamonas sp. B-9 | reverse complement strand
TGGCTGGCGCCGGGCCGGCCCAGCGCTATGTTGTCGCGCAGGCTGGCGTGGATCAGGCGCACATCCTGCAGCACAAAGCCAATGCGCTGGTAGAGCGCTGCGCTGCCGATGGCGCGCAGGTCCGCACCGCCCAGCGTGATGCGGCCTTCGGTCGGGTCAAAAAAGCGCAGCAGCAAACGCGCGATCGTGGTTTTGCCAGCGCCCGAGGGGCCCACGATGGCGGTGACGGTGCCCGGCGCGAGCTGGAAGCTGATGCCTTGCAGCACCTGCTGGCCCGGCGCATAGGCATAGCCCACCTGGTCAAAACAGAGGTGGTGGTCCAGCGGTAACTGCTGCTCGCTGGGCGCCGGTTGCGCCAGCACGGGCGTATCGAGCAGCGCCAGCACGCGCTGGGCCGCTGCGGTGGCGCCCTGCAGGTCATGCAGCAAGGTGTGCAGCAGCAGCACCGGCGCGCAGATGCCGGGGGCCACCAGCACAAAGGGCAGCAGATCCAGCGGTGCCAGCGCACCCTGGCTGCCCAGCAGCCAGCCACCGGCCAGCACAAAGCCCAATACGGTGACCGGGGCCGCCATGCCATGGGCATGGGCCATGGCGCCAACGAGGGGGCGCACAAAATCCCTAAAGGCCTGCGCAAACGCATCGACCGCGCCCTGGTAGCTGGCCTGGCCTTGGCCGCTGTTGCCAAAGGCCTTGATGACCGGCATGCCGGCAACAAAGGCCACCGCGGCCGATTGGATGCGGCCCATGTGGCCGGCAAACACGCCCATCTGCGCGCCGCTGGAGCGCAGCGCCCTGCGCAGAAACCAGACATAGCCGGGAAACGGCAGCAAGGCGATCAAGGCCATGCGCCAGTCCTGCGCCAGCAGGTAGGCCACTGCAACCAGCATCGCGCCACCCGCGCGCGCCACCGAGGTGTAGAAATGCGCGCTCAGGCTGTGCAAGGTGGCGATGTCGTGCTGCAGCACCTGCTTGACCTCGCCCGATGAGCGGCTGCTGAACCAGCCCAGCGGCACCTGGCCCAGCCGCTGCACGGCGGCGCGGCGCAGGCCGTGGGTGAGCTGGTTGTCGGCCCTATGGGCCAGTACCTCGCCGGCCAGCACCAACAACGCCCCGCAAAAGAGGCAGGCCAGAGCCCCCCATAACAGCGGCCAGATGCCGCCGGTGCCCGGCTCGCCCAGGCTGAGCTGGGCCATGCGCACCATTGCCGCGAGCGGCACCAGGCTGAGCATGGCCCCCACACCCGACAGCAGCGCGGCCACGGTCAAACGCCCGCGAATCGGGTGGAGCACCCGCCTGATCGGACCGGGCCCTGGGGCTGCGGCAGCCGCCGCGTCATCTGCATGCATGGGAGCAAGACCTAGAGAAAAACGGATGCGCTCGCGTGCAGACGGCGCCGTCGCGCTACAGCGCCCGGCGGCGTGACTGCGCTGCGCCGGGCCTGCGATAGACAGCCCGCCCCAACGCGAAACGCAATAGGAACAATAATTAGTTGCATCATACTAAACTAATAAATTACCGTACATCTTTTACAGCTATCGCAGCAGCGGTTTGGCCGACAATGGCCTGGTACCTGGAGAGAACATGGACCCCGAGAAAAAAGCAGCCCCGCGCGGGCGACCGCGCCTGATCACGCAAGAGCGCATCGCCGATGCAGGTATCGAGATGGGCTTGCCCAACATCACCTTTGTGGGCGTGGCCAGTGCGCTGGGCGTGACGCATATGGCGCTGTACAAGCATGTGCCCAGCCTGGCCGAGCTCAAGCACATGGTGGCCGAGGAGATTTTTCGGCGCTGGGAGTTTTCTCTGCCCAAGGTGGGCGAGCAAGAGGGCCTGCAGAACTACCTGGTCCGCTTCAGCGATTCGGTGCGCCAGTTCGCCAAGACCTACCCCGGCGTGACGCCCTATGTGATCCGCAGACTCGTCGCCACCCCGGCAATGCTCGAGAAGATCGATACCCACCAGGAAGAAGTGGCGCAGGCCTACCGCATCGGCAAGGAGCAGTCGCGCTGGCTGCTGGCGACCATCGCCTTCCACGGCCTGGCCGCTGCCGACTCGGTCTACTCGGCCGCGCGCCAGGAGAGCGTGGTGCCCACCAGCTACGAGGCTGAGACCGCCGAGATGGAAGGCGATCTGGCCCAGGGCATGCATGCGCTGATCGCCGGCGCGCTGCTGCAGCTGCAGCTCGACCCGCAGCTGCAGCCCTGACGCTCTCGGGTCTGCCCCATGCGCCCTCTGCCATGCGCCCTGCTGCAGTCTGAACGCAGGCCCCGCTGACCCGCTGCATGGTCAGCCTTGGTCATGACTACGGCTCGCCTTCCAAAAAACGCCTTGCGTCTCATCCCGATCCGCGTGCATCCCGCTTGACGAGGGTCTTGCCACCAATAGGTAGTTGCGAGCCCGCAGCACCAGCAGCACTCACTCCCCCCTGAAAGCGCCCACACCCTGGCCACTTTGGCAGGGTGGGCGCACCCTTGCGCCGACATTTTTTGCGCGGTCTCGATAAATATTTTCAAAAAGATGTCAGGAATCGATCAGGTCGAACGACTTCATCAACGTGGCAGCGCTGTGCTGTGCACTTTCAACCTTTCATCACCAGGAACTACACCATGAACATCAAGACCCTCACCACCTTGGCCGCCGCTGTGCTCGCAACCTCCGCCTGGGCCGCTGGCAGCCAGGACAGCAAATGCGGCGCAGGCAGCTGCGGCAAGAAGGAATCGAGCACCAAGGACGCCAACTGTTCCAAGAAGGACGGCGGCTGCTCGAAGAAGGATGGCGGTTGCTCCAAGAAGGACGGCGGCTGCTCCAAGAAGGATGGCGCAGCCACCCCTTAATCCTTGCATCACCAAACACAACACCCGGGGTGGGCGCGACGCGCTCACCCGCCCCCCACCACAGAAAGGGCTCCCACCATGTTGACCACCACCACGATCACCACCCGTCTTCTTCTGGCTGCCAGCCTGGCCTTTGCAGGCAGCGCCCAGGCCATGAGCACCGCCCCCGTGGGCAATGGCTCGGACTACCCGGCTTACGCCACCTCCGGCAGCAGCCTCACCCGCGACCAGGTCCGGGCAGAGCTCAGCCAGGCCCGTATGGACCATGCGCGGCAGTTCGACGGCAATTTTGATGCGCCGCAGTTCAAAGGCCAATCCGGCATGGGCTTGAGCCGTGCGCAGGTCATCGAGGCCGCATCCCAGGCCCGCATGGCTGGCACCTTGCCACAGGGTGAAAACTTTGGTGGCTAACGTTGGCGGCGGGTTGGCCAAGCGCCAACTCGCGCCTGCACAGAAATGAGGACACCATGATTGGCCTTGGCTTTCGACGTGAAATGCTCGACTGGGACATGTCCGCCGTGCATGCCGACTTCTTCGAGGTCGCACCCGAGAACTGGGTGCGCCGGGATCTGGCACCACTGCAGGCGCTGATCGACTCGGGCCGCCCGGTCCACCTGCATGGGGTGGCCCTCAACCTGGGCGGCGCCGCGCCACTGGACAGGTCCTTTCTGCGCGATCTGCGCCAGCTGATTGATGACCTGGACACCCCGCTGTACTCCGACCACCTGGCCGCAAGCGGCGACAGCTTCCAGCTCTACGACCTGTTTGCCGTGCCCTTTACCAAGTTACATGCGCGCCGCGTCGCCGACCGTATCCGTGCGGTGCAAGATGCCTTGGGCATGCGCATCTCGGTCGAGAACACGACCTGGTACACCAATGTGGGGGCGATGCCTGAAGCGGATTTTCTCGGCATGGTCCTCGACCTGGCGGACTGCCATCTGTTGCTGGACCTGAACAACCTGTCGGTCAACCACAAGAACCATGGCGGCCCCAGCCCCGGCGAATTTGTGCAAGGCCTGGACATGGGCCGCGTGAGCTACATGCATGTGGCGGGCCATGAGTTCGATGCGCGTTTTGACCTGTTCATGGACACGCACAGCCAGCCGGTGGAGGCACATACCCAGCAGCTCGCACGCAGCCTCGCCGAGCGCCATGGCACCCCCGTGCTGCTGGAGTGGGACAACGATGTCCCCGGCATGGAGGTCATCAACCAGGAGCTGGCATGTCTGCGCACTTCTACGACTATGTAAGAGGCCTGTCCGACCAGGTGCCCCCGGGCTACAGCGACAACGGCATGCGTGCCTACCGCCACCTGGTCTACCTGGGCGCCAGCCAGATGGTGGAGGCCCATTTTCCGGAACTTCGCGAGCAACTGGGCGACGAGGCCTGGCGGGAATTGATCACCGCCTTTGTGCGCGACTCGCGCTGGAGCTCGCCCTACTATGGAGATATGAAAGATGCATTCCTTGAATTCATTGCGCGTGAAAGCACGCGAGAAGATTGATGGCCTGGGCCTGCTGCTGCTGCGCCTGTGGGTGGGGCAGGAGTTTGTGCTGGCAGGTTTTCGTAAACTGTCATCGGGCTGGGAGGCACCTGCCTGGTTTGCCGGCCTGGACTTTCCCATCCCAGTGAGCTGGCTGCCCGCCAGCCTCAACTGGGGCATTGCAGGCCTTAGCGAGCTGGTGCTGGGCGTGGCGCTGATCATCGGGCTGGCATCGCGCATTGCCGCGCTGGGGCTGATCTTCATCACCTATGTGGCGGTGTACAGCGTGCACTTTGACCTGGGTTGGGCCGGCTGGAACCAGATCGACAGCGATGACGGCCTGGGCTTCAAGGTGCCCTTGATGCTGGGCATCATGCTGGTCGCCATTGTCAGCCAGGGGCCGGGCCGCTGGTCCCTGGACCGTTGTTGCCACCGTTAAGCCAAGGAGTGTATGCACACCATCGCAGCAGAGATCACCGTCCAATGGCGCAGCGCCATGCTGCGCTTTGCACAGCTGCACCTGCCCTCGCGCGAAGAGGCCGAGGATGCCGTGCAAGATACCTTGGCGGCGCTGCTGCAGCTGGACCGCAGCAGCTTTGACGCTGCCGAGGCCAAGAGCTACCTGTTTGGCATCCTGCGCAACAAGATCAGCGACCGGCTGCGACAGAAATACCGCGCACCCGTGAGCTATGACGAGGCTTTCCAGGACGACCTCGACCAGATCCTGTTTGACAAGCGGGGCCATTGGGTCGAGGGCGTTGCGCCCACCACCTGGGTCAACCCCCAGCAGCAGCTGCAAAACGACCAGTTCTTCATCATCGTCGATCTGTGTGTGCACAAGCTGCCGGCCAAGCCAGCGCGGGTGTTTTCCATGAAGGAGTTTCTGGAATGCGAGGCCGAGGAGATTTGCAGCACCTTGGGCATCACCAAGGCCGATTACTGGCAGTGCATGAGCCGCGCGCGCAAGCAGCTGCAGCTGTGCCTGCACCAAAACTGGTTTGACAAAGAGACTGCTTCATGAAATGCCGTGACTATATTTTTCAACTCACCTCCGGGCAGATGGAGGAGGCCGGCACGGCGGGCAAAATCGCCGCCTGGCAGCACCGCATGATCTGCTTTCGCTGCCGCGCCTTTACCCGCAATGACCAGGCGCTGCAGGACATGCTCAAGGGCTACAGCGAGCATCTGCAAACGCCACCGACCCCACCCGCCAAGCCCTCCTCGGAGAACTAAGGTCCGGGCATGATCGCCGGGCCGCCGTCCCAACGACGAGCTGTCTCGATCCGCCCGGCATCATCGCTGCGGCGATCAAAATACTGTACATAAATACAGCATCGTGCCAGAATGGCATTTTTGCCTGGACTCTGCCATGGACCACATCGCCACCGGACGCTTTGACATCAAGCTGCAACCCGAAGGCCTCAGCCCGGTTGCCGAGGCCACCGGCCTGGGCCGGCTCTCGCTCGACAAGCAATTCAGCGGCGATCTGCAGGCGACCAGCCAAGGCGAGATGCTGTCGTTCCGCAGCACGACCCCCGGCTCGGCCGGCTATGTGGCGATGGAACGCGTGCAAGGCAGCCTGCATGGCCGCAGCGGCAGCTTTGTGCTGCAGCACAGCGCCAGCATGGCGCAGGGCGCGTCCACGCAAAGCATCAGCGTCGTGCCCGATTCGGCCACCGATGCACTGCAGGGCCTGCGCGGCAGCATGCAGATCACGATCGACAACGGCCAGCATTCCTACCGCTTTGTGTACCAACTGCCTGAGGCTTGACGAGCCCCCAGCACCTTCGGCGACTGAAAAGTCCCGGGCCTGCAATCGCATGCAGGCCCGGGACTTTTTACATGGGGCATCGTGGCCATGTTCCGAATACGTAACCGCCCCGTAGAATCCAGAGCCAAGCCTGTTCCCCTGGCCAAGGCATTCAGGGAGCACCCACACACCAGCGCATAGAGGCATGACATGACCCATGGCTTCCGCGACTCGCCCGACGGCCTGCGTTACGAGGAGCACATCAGCTGGCCGATGCGGCTGTTTGTCGCGGTGATTGGCCTAGCGATGTTTCTGATCCCGGTTCCCTTTTTGCAGCATGGCCACTGGGGCCTGCCCTGGTGGCAACTGCTGCTGCTGGCCGCCTGCATCACGGCGCCGGTGGTGCTGGGGGTTTTTTTCCTCTGCCTGGCAGCTGGGCGCTGCCTGCGGCTGCATTTTGACCAGCGCCAGCGCTGCCTGGTGCGCCATGGGCGCCTGCCCCTGCCCCCGCGCGCCATTCCCTATGCTGATATCGAGCCGTCCAGCGTGCTGGAGCGCAGCGCCGAAGATGGGCCCTACTATGTCGTGCGCCTGCGTGTGCGGGGCGAACGCGCGATGCACCTGAGCAGCTTTGGCCTGCAGGCAGAGGCCCAGGTTTGGTGCCAGCGCATCGCGGACGAGCTCCAGCAGCGATAGCGCAGACGGCCATAAAAAAGGACCCTGCAGCGCCAGCACAGGGCTGGCACTGCAAAGTCCAGGGCTGCAGAGTGGGCTGCAGCATGGCAGATCTTGGCGGATCTGCCTTAGGAACGCGATCCTTGGTTTAGAACGTGGCCTTCAGGTTCAGACGCACGGTCCGGGGCTCGCCATAGATGGCGCCCGAGTAGAAGCCATACTGGCGGGAGTAGGGCTTGTCGAACAGGTTGGAGATGTTCAGGGTGGCGACCAGGTCCTTGTTCATCTCATAGCGCGCCATCGCATGGAACAAGGTGTAGGCCTTCAGGTCGATATTGACATTGGCGCCCTCGGTCGGGTGGCTGGTGCCGGTGGCCACCTGGTGCATCTTGCTTTGTGCCGTGAGGCCGGTGCCCAGGGTCAGCTTGTTCCAGTTGCCGGGCAGGCGGTAGCTGGTGTTCAGGCGCAGCAGGTGCTTGGGGTCATCCTCTGCGCCGGTAGAGTTGGGGTTGTTCACCGACAGATAGGTGTAGCCGCCATAAACATTCCAGCTCGGCGTGATGCGGCCGGCGAAGTCCACTTCAAAACCCTTGGTCGTCACGCCCGATGCGCCATTGACATAGGCGGTCACACCCTCGTCGCCGGTCACGTAGAGCGGGTCGCCGCTGGCGTCACGCGCAATCGTTGCCACATCCTTTTGCTTGTTGCGGAACACCGCCAGCGAGCCATCGAACTGGCCATCGAGCCATTCGCCCTTGACGCCCACTTCCATCGCGGTGCCGGACTTGGGATCGAGATAGGTGCCATCGACGCGGCGCTGCGACTGGGCTTCGAACACATCGGTGTAGCTGGCGTAGAGCGAGTAGTTGCGGTTCAGGTCATAGACGGCGCCCAGGTAGGGCGTGACCTGGTGGCTGAAGTCCGAGGTGACGACGCCGTTGGAGAAGTTGCGCTGCCAGCTCAGCCGCGCGCCGACGATCACCGACAGCGGATCGGTGATGCTCAGGCGCGTGGCCGCATAGCTGCCATAGGTCTTGATGCGGGTGACGGTGTCTTTGCCGTTGCGGGCGGTGGTCACTTCGCCAATGCCTTGGCCGGTGCGGATGAACTCGCGCCAGTCGCCAATCGCAAAGCCGTTGCTGATGCGGTTCATGCAGGCGACGGACTTGCCGGCGCTGTTGAAGCAGTCCAGGCCGTAGGCGGTCGATTCGTTGTCGTTGTAGTTCGCGCCCATCATGAACTGGTGGCGGCGGCCCAATGCCTCGAAGGGGCCGTTGAGCGTCCACTGCAGGTTCTTGGTGGTGCTTTGCGCCTCGGACAAATAGGTGTTCAGGTAGGCACCGCTGCCATCCTGCGCCCAGTAGCCGGCCGATACCGTGCCCCGGTTGGCCTTGGCCACGGCCAGGTGGCTGTCCACCTCGCCACGCGTCCAGGAGCCCGAGAGCTTGGTCGTCCAGTTGTTGTCAAAGCGGTGCTCCAGCGCGCCAAAAATGGTCTTGCTCTCGCGCTCGCTGTAGCTCCAGTCGGCCGACGAATTCAGGCTGCGCTTGAAGTGGGTCTCGGTGCCATCGGCATACCAGATGGGGACGTTCGTGCCCCAGGTGGCACCATCGATGCGGCGGCGCTCGTACTGCAGGCCCAGGGTTGCCTTGGTGTCGCGGGTAATGTCGGCGGCAAAGCTGGTAAGCAGGCCCAGGGACTTGTCCTTTTCGCGGTCGCGGAAGGTGCTCGAATCATCGCCGCTGATCACAAAGCGCGAGCGCACGCTGCCATCGGCATTGAGCGGCTGGTTCAGATCGGCAGTCAGGTGGCGGCCGCCGTGGCTGCCCAGGGTCACGCCGACGCTACCAAAGCGCGTCTTGCGCGGCTCCTTGCGCACCATGTCGACCACACCGGCCGGGTCGCCAGTGGCGCCCAGCAGGCCATTGGCGCCGCGCAGAATCTCGACGCGGTCATACAGGTCCATGTTGAGCGCCAGGCCCTGACCGGAGAAGCCGGTCTGGCCGTTCTGCAATGCGCCATCCACGCGGAAGTTGGTGATCTCAAAGCCCCGCGCGCGGTAGCTGGTACGGCCGCCCACATCGAGCTGGGTGGCCGAGATGCCGGTGGCGTTGAGCAAGGCATCATCCAGGGTCTGCACGTTCTCGTCGTCCATCTGCTGGCGGGTGACGACGCTGACCGACTGCGGGGTTTCGCGGCGCGTCAGCAACAGGCCGGTGGCGCTGGAGACGGCCGGGTTCTCGTACGAGCGTGTGGCCTCGCTGGCGTTGGTGGATTCGGCGCTCACCACCACCTCTTCGAGCTGGGTGGTCTCTGCCGTGCGCTTGGCAGCGGCTGCATCCGCCGGCGCGGATGGCGCGGTTTGCGCCAAGGCCGCCTGGGAACAGGCCGCCAAGGCGGCACACACCACCGGGCTCAACCGCAGCCAAACCGGCCCCCCTGCCACCGCTGCGCGCTTTTGATTCACCACCATGCCAACCACCTTTTTTATTGCAAAGCTGGCACTGTAAAAAGGGTGGCCCCGCGCCATGTATTCGCCGTGTACGGAAATGAAATGAAATGTATTCTCATTCGCATGTCCCGTTTACAATAGCCGGCCACACACATGGAAAACCTGCCCCTGATCCTGGTGGTCGAAGACGACGCCGACATGCGAGAGCTCATCGTGAGCTACCTGGCCAAATCGCGCCTGCACAGCCAGTGCGCGGGCGATGGCGAACAGATGGCGGCCGCGCTGGCCGAGCGCCTGCCCGATCTGATCCTGCTCGACATCATGCTGCCCGGCACCGATGGCATGGTGCTGTGCCAGCAGCTGCGCGCCAACCCGGCCACGGCCCATATCCCCATCATCATGCTGACGGCGCGCGACAGCGTGCTCAACCGCGTGGTCGGCCTGGAGCTGGGCGCCGATGACTACCTGAACAAGCCCTTTGAGCCCATGGAGCTGCTGGCCCGCATCCGCGCGGTGCTGCGCCGCGTGCGGCCCCAGGCCCAGCCCATGCCCGGCATGCCCGAGCCGCCAGCACCGATGCTGCTGCGCTTTGGCAGTTTTACGTTGGACCTGGCCCAGCGTCACCTGCTCTCGCCCAGCAACGTGCTGATCAGCCTGGCCAGCTCGGACTTCCGCATTCTGGAGCACCTGCTGCGCCACCCGCACCAGGCCGTGAGCCGCGACCAGCTGATGGACCTGGCCTTTGGCCGTGAGCGCGCGGCCTCGGACCGGGCTGTTGATGTCTGCATCAGCCGCCTGCGCGGCCATATCGAGCTGGACAGCCGCAAGCCGCAAATCATCCGCACCGTGCGGCATGAGGGCTATATGCTGGTGCCGCCGCCTGTGCATGGCGACTGACGCCCCCCATATGCAGGCCAGCGGCTGGCGCAAGCGGCTGGTGCGCTGGCTGCCAGATACCTTGTTTGGCCGCCTGGTGCTGGTGCTGGCCGTTGGCATGCTGGCCACACAGTTCCTCACCAGCAGCATCTGGCTGGACCTGCGCCACACCCAAACCCTGGAAACCCCCACGCGCGTAGCAGCCGAGCGCCTGGCCGATGCGCTGCAGGTGCTGGCCCGGAACAACCAGGACCCGCAAGCGCTGCGCTACCTGGCTGGCCCCGGCCTGCAAGCCCGGGTGCTAGATCAGGCGCAAGCCCGTTACCCAGTGGAAGACGCCGAGCTGCACCAGGAGGCCGAGGCACTGGTCAACCGCGTGCTGCATGCGCGGCTGCCCCAGGCGGGCCAGGCCCAATTGCAGCGGCTGCAGTTGACTGATGCGCATGGGCATGCGGTGCCGCAGTCCAGCTATTTCGGGCTCAGCCCTTTCACGGTGGACTATGGCCTGCAGATTGCGCTGGCCCCCGGCCGCTGGCTGGTGCTGGAGACGCAACTGAGCCCCGGCTGGCATGCACAAAGCGGCTGGGAGGTGCTGGCCGATGTGCTGCTGCGCGTCTACCTGTTTCGCATTCTGGTGGTGGTGTTGCTCGTGCTGCTGGCGGTGCGCTGGGTGGTGACCCCGCTGCTGCGCATGGGCCAGGCCGCGCAGGCGCTGGAGCGCGATGTGGTCGCCGCGCCGCGCATGGACGAGGACGGCCCACGCGAAGTGCGCCAGGCCGCCCATGCCTTGAACCGCATGCAGCAGCGCATTGCCGCCAACCTGACCGAGCGCACGCATTTTCTGGCCGCAGTCTCGCATGATCTGCGCACGCCCATCACGCGCATGCGGCTGCGTCTGGAGCTGCTGGACAGCGCCGACCTGGACAGCGGCAAGCAAAAGCTGCGCGGCGACCTGAGCTGCATGGAAGGCCTGATCGACAGCACCTTGGCCTTTATCCAGGCGCGGGAGCACCAGGGCCCGCTGCAGCAGATTGACCTGGATGCATTGGCCCGCAGCATCTGCCAGGACCGGCAGGGGCTGGGCCAGCCCGTCGATATCCGCGGCCATATCCGTGCGCCAGTGATGGGCCAGCCTGTGAGCCTGCGCCGCGCGCTGGACAACCTGATCGACAACGCGCTGCGCTATGCCGGCAGCGCCAGCCTGGTGCTCGATGAAGATGAGGACTTTGCCCAAATCTGCGTGGAGGACCGGGGCCCGGGCATTGCGCCCGCGCAGCTCGAGCGCATGCGCCAGCCTTTTGAGCGCGGTGAAGCATCGCGCAACCAGGACACCGGCGGCCATGGCCTGGGCCTGAGCATTGTCGATGCCATTGCGCAGGCGCATGACGGCGCGCTCTTGCTGCACAACCGCGAACCGCAGGGCCTGTCGGCCGGCATACGTCTCCGCAAAAACAGGGTCAGCGCACAGTGATAGGCCTGGGGCGTCTTGCTGGCCAAGGGTCCGCCACCACGATTGAGCGCGTTCGCCATCAGCGAGGGCGGCTAGTCCTGTCCGTCAGAGAATATCCAAGGTTTTGACCGCTTGGGCAAAGCGCTCCAGCGCCTCATAGGCATCGGCCTGGGCCAGCGCCGAGATGTTCAAGCCGCTGCTGTCGATATCGCCATCCGCATAACCCATCACCCAGTGGGGAAAGCGCCGCTCGGGGCCGGACAGCCCCGCATCGATGACCCGGAAATCGGAATGCCGGGGGTCTGCCTGCAGATGGGATTCGAGCACCCGCATGGCATCAGGTGCGCCCTCCACATACTGCGCAAACCAGTCACCATCGAACACCAGCACACCGGTGATGCCATGGATGGCGTTCAGCTCCCGCGCCTGCTTGACGATGCGCCCCACCTCGGTGGGCCCATAGCCGGGAGCCAGCCTGCTGGTGTAGAGAAGGGATCGGAGGGAAGAAGGCATGGCTGGGCTCTCGCTGTCAATATGTATGCAATGTACTGCTTGCCTCGGCGGGTGGATGCCGGTTGAGGTCTTTTTTCTGCTTCAGAGCCCGGCAGCGATAGCAGGCACTTGCTATCACCGCACAAAACCAGCCCCTGATGGCCATCGCAGATGGTGCATCAGGGGCTGGTGACAGCGCCTTGGCAGGCGCAGCATCAACGCGACTTACTGGCCAAATTTGCGCTTGGCATCGGTCACGCAGGCATCCTTGGCATCACCGGCCATGGCATCGCAGCGCTCCTTGGCAGCCTTGTAGTCGGCTTCACGCGACTTGTCGGCAGCGTCCTTGCGCGCATCGGCCACATCCGATGGATTGGACGATGGCTTGGCGCTCACCTCCGCGACCTTGGCGGCTTCCAAGGCCTTCACATGGGCTGCCTTGGCTTCCTTCTGGCAGACGTCCTTGGTGTTGCCCGTGGCGTCGTCGCACTTTTCCTTGGCCACGTCGTACTCGGCATCTGCCTTGGCCTTGGCCAGGTCGTGGCGGTGGCCTTCGGTAGGTTCTGCACGGTGCTTCAGATCCGCCAAGGCGACCTTCTTTTGGCCATCGGCCTGCTTCTTGCAGACATCCTTGGCATTGCCCTTCATGGGCTTGCACTGGTCGCTGGCAGCCTTGTGCTCGGCTTCGATACGGTCCTTCTCGACCTTCTGCTCGGCAGAGGTCATGGCGAAAACGCCACCGGAGAAGAAAGCGGCTGCACACAGGGCGGCGATGGTAGGTTGGAGCTTCATGGTGTTGTTCCTTGGATCGTTATGGTGAAAGAGCTGACTACTTTTTGCACCCATCAATGAAGCGCAAAAAATAGTCTCCTGGCATGTCATTCATGCAATACCGCCACAATGGCTGCGTTGCTGGCCTCAATGGCGTGAATGAATTATCAGCAGCCCCAAGCGCGCAGGCTGTGGGTGGCAGGACGGACACATGGTCAGATTTCACCTACCGCGCCAAAGCCTTGCGCCAAGCCGTTTGCAGCGCTATGGCGGCTGAGAAAACCCTGGCAAAATCGCCGCAGCCCACCGCATCTCAGCACCCGGGCAGCAGGGTGCTGACAGGGCCTGCGGCAGAGATGCTCCGCCTATGGAAAACACCGCAATGACTACCGAGCACCAGCCCCTCTGGGTGGCAGAACACCTGCTTGCCGCGCTGCAAGGCGAATGGCGTTTTTCGCGCAGCCTGCAGGATCTGGTGACCCGCAACCCCATTGGCACCGTGCAGGGCCAGGCGCGCTTCACCCCGGAGGGTTCCTGCGGCGCCCACTATGCCGAGAGCGGCCAGATGGTGCTGCAAAGCGGCGGCGCGTTTCGCGCCAGCGGCAGCTATTTTTTCAGCCAGCAGGGGACGGATTTGTGCATCTATTTCGATGCCCAGCAGCAGCGCCTTTTTCACCGGCTGCATCCCGCCATCGACCAGGACGGGCAGCTGAGCGCCAGCAGCTCGCACCTGTGCATTGCGGACCGCTATGACAGCAGCTACGAATTTTTGCGCAGCGGTGGCTTTGTCATCGAGCACCAGGTGCGCGGGCCGCACAAGTCCTACCGCAGCTATACCTTGTATGAGCGGCTGGCGGGCGCCCCGACCAGCAGCTGCACAGCGGTCTGAGACGCCTGGGAGGCAGCCTGGACCAGCGGATTGAAATTCCGTTGATCCAAGAACCTGTTCAATGTCTCCTCGCGCCGCGACAGTGTCTTTGCGGGATGGGATGCTAGGCGCAGTGCGCAGCCGATAGCCAGCTATTGGCAAGCGCTGCAACGCCGCAGACCGCCCCTGCCCGGGCGGCCCTAGTCGGGCACCCACAAAGCCACTGTCCCTACGGGTTGGAGTGAAATCGGGCGATTTCTTCGCGCTGGCCCTTGCTTGCACCCCGGTGCAAGCTGCGGACCATCCCTCCGAACTCGTCCCGACTGCACTCCAACGCGGCTGCGTAGAGACTTTGAACAGGTTCTAAACACTGAACCCTCAACAACGCATCAACTGCCCTGCTCATCCTCTGAGTTGCCTACGCCGCCTTCCAGCACCGCCAGCAACGCCGACAGATGCGTATTGAGCGCCGCCAGGCTTGCTGCGGGCAGGGGCTGCAGCAGCGCACGTTCCTTGTCCACATGGGCGGTAACGGCGGCATCAATGCGCTTGAGGCCGGGCTTGGTCAGCTGCACCAGCATGCTGCGCGCATCTTGCGCATGGGGCACCCGCTCGATCCAGCCATTGGCTTCGAGGCGCTTGAGCCGGTGGGTCATGGTGCCCGAGGTCACCATCAGGGTGGAAAACAGCTCGGTGGGGCTGAGCCGGTAAGGCGCGCCCGAGCGCCGCAGCGCGGCCAGCATATCGAACTCCCAAAAGCTCAGGCCGAACTGCGCAAAGTTGGCATCCAGGCTTTGCTCGATCAGCGCCGCACAGCGCTTGATGCGGCCAATCGGGGCCATCGGGCTGGCATCCAGATCGGGCCGCTCGCGCGCCCATTGCGCCAGGATCGCGTCCACGGCATCACCCGCAGGGGACAAAGGTTTTTTTGGCATTTGTCTTGATATCAAGATATTTAAACGTTAGCATCCATTTTATCTTGATTTGAAGATAAAACCCATGCAAGCCCTCCCACGCTCTTCCCGCTGGCAAGACATCGCCCTCACCGCGCTGGCCCCCATGGTCTGGGGCTCCACCTATATCGTGACCTCGGAGCTGCTGCCGCCGCACCGCCCTTTCACCGCTGCGCTGATCCGGGTGCTGCCCGCGGGCCTGCTGCTGGTGCTGGTCATGCGCCGTCTGCCCGCGCAGCAGCACTGGCTGCGCTTGCTGATCCTGAGTGCGCTCAATATCGGCGCCTTCCAGGCGCTGCTGTTTGTGGCGGCCTACCGCCTGCCCGGTGGCCTGGCCGCCGTGCTGGGCGCCATCCAGCCGCTGATGGTGATGGGCCTGGCCTGGTGGGCCGACGGCCAATCCCCCGCCCGCAGCACCTTGGCCGCGGCCGTGGCCGGGGTGCTGGGCATGGCGCTGCTGCTGATCTCACCGCAGACCGTATTCGAGCCCATCGGCATTGCCGCCGCCTTCTTGGGCGCCGCCTGCATGGCCAGCGGGGTCTGGCTCACGCGCCGCTGGCAGCTGGACCTGCCGGTGATGGCGCTCACCGGCTGGCAGCTATTGCTGGGCGGCCTGATGCTCGCCCCGCTGGCCTGGTGGCTGGATGCACCGCTGCCATCGCTCAGCGCTGTACAAGGGCTGGCCTATGCCTATCTCTGCCTGGCAGGAGCGCTGCTGGCCTATGCGCTGTGGTTTCGCGGCATTGCACGTTTGCCCACCGTGGCCGTCGCCTCGCTGGGCCTGCTCAGCCCCCTCACCGCCGTCGTGCTCGGCTGGGCGCTGCTGGGCCAATCGATGACCGGCATGGCGCTGGCCGGACTGGTGGTGGTGCTGGTCAGCGTGCTGGCCGTGCAGTGGACGGCTGCGCCTTCTCGCTAATGCCGACCTGTCCGTTTTTTCAGCCCTTAGCCTCTTAACCTGACCATGACCAATCCCGTACAACAAGCCATTGAAAACCGCGTCTCCGTTCACCGTTATGTCGATGGCCCGCCGCTCGGTGACGCCCGCATCCAGGCCCTGATCGAACAGGCCACGCGTGCCCCGTCGGCCTACAACATGCAGAACTGGCGCTTTATCGCCGTGCGCTCTGACGATGCCAAGGCCCGCCTGAAGGCCGTGGCCTATGGCCAGCAGAAGGTGATGGATGCGGCGGTGGCCTTTATCGTCTGTGGCACGTTGGCGGCACACCGCCAACTGGCAGCTGCACTGCAGCCCAGCGTGGATGCAGGCGCCCTGCCCCAGCGCACCGCCGATGCCTGGGTCGCCCAGGCCATCCAGGCCCATGAGGGGGATGCGCAATTGCAGCGCGATGAAGCGGTTCGCTCGGCATCGCTGGCGGCGATGACCTTGATGCTGGCAGCGCAAGGCGAGCAGCTGGGGTCTTGCGCAATGGTGGGCTTTGATGCGCTGGCCTTGCACCAGGCGTTTGGCCTGGCACAGCACGAGGTGCCGGTGGTGCTGGTCACCGTGGGCTACCCGGCCAAAGAACAACGACCTCAGAAACCGCGCAAGGCGGTGCATGAGGTCTTGGAGATCATGTAAGTAGCCCAGACTCAGACTAAGCTATCAGGCCCTTCTTTCTGGCCTCAGTGCGACCAGACTTCTCCCGCCAGTGGCACTCAGGGCTCCCTCACTTTGTCGGCGCCCTGGGCCGCCAGCAGCAGCGCCTGCATCAACCGGTCCACCTGTTCAGACTTCTCTCTGCCCCGTGCCGTGCACACCAGCATCTGCCGCTTGGCCCATTCATCCTTGAGAGCGCGGGTTTGCAGGTTCATGCCATGCAGGTAAGCCTGCGCTGCCACCTTGGGAAGAACACCGATACCCATACCCGCTTCAATCATTCGGGATACGGCCTCAAAGCTTTGCATCTCGACCCGGAGCTTGAGCGCCTTTTGCGCCAGGCCTGCCTGCGCCGCAAGCAGGTCCATCAACGAGGTCGCGTGCTCCAGGCCCACCAGCGGATAGTCAAGCACCTGATCAAACCAGAGCTCGTCAAACGCCGCCAAAGGGTGATGGGGTGGCAGCACAACGCTGAGGTGGTCCGAGCGGTAGGGATGGCACTCCAAACCCTCGATGGAGCCGCCGGGGTTGATGACACCCACGTCCGTGTCGCCGAGCAACAAGGCTTCCACGATTTGTTTGCTCCAGCGTTCTTTGACCGTCAGCCGGATATCGGGGTTGGCCGCAGTGAAGCTCGCAAGATCCGATGGCACGTACTGGGCCATGGCCGAGGTGTTCACCTGGATGCGAACCGCACGCCTACGCCCCTGCTCATGCTCCTCCAGATCCACCTGCATCTGGTTGAGCTGGATGAGCAGCTGGGTCGCATGGTGCAGCAAGGTTTTGCCAGCAGGCGTCAGCGTCACCCCCTTGTGAGATCTGTCAAACAGCGTGCATTTGAGGCGGTGCTCCAACAGCGAAATGCGCCGACTGGCAGCTGCCAGGCCCATGGACTGCGCATCGGCTGCGCGCGTCAGACTGTGCAGCTCGGCAGCCTTCACAAAAAGCGCTAGAGAGTCAAGGTCGGGAAGCATGGATGTCTCATGGGAGGGTGGGGCCGCATGAGTATCCCCCGATTGGGCGCCAGCTGCTGTCACGCCTTGTTGAGCAGCACCCGGTACTTCTCGACTTCTTCGGCGTACATATCGCGCCCGTGTGCATCGTTGGTCACGAGCAGCGGGAAATCCTCGATCACCAGCCGCTGAACCGCTTCGGTTTTGAGGTCCTCGTAGGCGATGATTTCTGCCGAGCGGATGCAGGCAAACAGCGTCGCGGAAATGCCGCCAATGGCCGAGAAGCAGACAGCACGGTTTTGCTGGCAGGCGCTACGGATGGCCGCCCCGCGCGGGCCTTTTCCGATGGCGCCGCGAACGCCGTAGTCGAACAGAACCGTGGCATAGGGGTCCATGCGATACGCGGACGTAGGTGCCACGACGCCTATCGCATGGCCGGGCTTGGCCGGGCCGGGCCCACCATAGAAAACGACTTGTCCACGCAGATCGACCGGCAATGTTTGCCCCGCATTGAGGGTGTCGACAAAGCGCTTGTGCGCGGCATCGCGCGCCATGTAGATGACGCCGGACAGGTAGACCTCGTCGCTCGCCTGGAGCTGCAGGACCGCTGCATCATCCAGCGGGGTTTGAAGATGGTGAATGGCCATGTACAAATCCTCCGCTGTCAAATGCTGGCCGTGGCGCGCCGGCTGGCGTGGCACTGAATGTTCACGGCCACGGGCAGTGCGGTGATGTGGCAGGCATAGGTTTCCACCGCGCACCACAGCGCGGTCGTGGAGCCACCAAAGCCCTGGGGGCCAATACCGGTCTGGTTGATGAGCGCCAGCAACTCGGCTTCCAGCTGGGCAATATGCGGCTCGGGATGGTGGTCGCCGATATCCCGCAAAATGGCTTTCTTGGCGATGGCTGTCACCTTGTCGAAGCTGCCACCTATTCCGACCCCCACGGTGAGTGGTGGGCAGGCAGCTCCCCCTGCCGCTTCGATGGCCGAGAGGACAAACTTCTTCACGCCTTCGGCCCCTTCACCAGGCAGCAGGAACTTCATCGTGCTCCAGTTCTCGCTACCGCCCCCCTTGGGCACCACGGTGAAATGGATCTGGTCCCCTGGAACAATCTCGGTGTGCACCACCGCTGGCGTGTTGTCGTTGCTGTTGATCCGCAGCAAAGGGTCAGAGACCACGGACTTGCGCATAAAGCCTTCGGCATAGCCCTTGCGCACACCGGCCTGCACCGCTTCTTCAAAGCCTCCGCCATTCACATGAACGTCCTGGCCCAGCTCGACAAAGACAATGGTCAATCCCGTGTCATGGCAGTAGGACACCTGGTTCTCGCGGGCAATCCTGTCGTTGTCGATGAGCTTGAGCAGTACCGACTTGCCCAGAGGTGACACCTCCGTCTCCGCCGCGTTGTGGAAGCCCTGGATGAGGTTGTCCGGCAGCAAGTGGCAAGCGTCGATGCAGAGCTGGGCGACGGTTTTGGTGATATGGCTTGTGGATATTTCTCGAATCATAGGTGCCCCGCTACTCCACGCTGACCTTGGCGTCTTCGACCACCTTTTTCCAGCGCGCGACCTCGCCGGCAAGGTATGCATTGAACTGTTCAGGCGTGCGCTCGACAGGCGGGGTCAGCGCCTGCGCTTTCATCTGTTCTTGAAAAGCTGGTGTCCTGAACATAGCAATCACCTCGCGGTTGAGGGCATCCACGATGTCTTGGGGCGTGCCTTTGGGAGCGACGAGGCCAAAGAAGGCCACCGCACTCAACTTGGGGTAGCCCAGCTCGCCGAGCGTGGGCACCTCAGGGATGTACGGTGAGCGGCGGTCATCCACCACCGCGATGGCTTTGAGTTGCCGGCTGCTGATACTGCTCACAAGCGGCGGCAAGGAGTCGGAAGTCACCTCGAGCGTGTTGCTGATGACGGCCGTCTTGGACTCGGCGCTTCCCTTGTAGGGAACATGGACCATCGGAAATTCGATTTCCTTTTTCAGCAGTTCCATCGTGAGGTGCTGGAGCGACCCATTGCCTGCGGAGCCATAGGACATGTCTTTGGCTTTGGCCTGCTTGACCAGGTCGGCAAAGCTGGTGATGCCCGAGGCATTGGATACCGCAATGACCTGCGGCGTAGAGCCCGTCTCGGCAATGCCGCTGAAATCGGTCAAGGGGTTGTACTTGGTGTCTTTGGGATAAAGGGCTGGCGCAATGGCATAGGGGCCGGAGCTGGTCAGCAGCAAGGTGTTGCCATCCGGCTTGGCCCGGGCGACAAAGGTGGTGCCGATGCGGCCGCCACTGCCCGGGCGGTTGTCCACAATGAAGGCCTGCTTGAACCTGGCCTGCAGCTCCTTGCTGACCATCCGGGCCACAATATCGCCCGTTTGGCCTGCGGCAAACGGGACAACGATCGTCACCGGGCCTGCGGGCCAGGTCGCATGGGCGGCGCCGCTGGCCAAGGCCAATGTGGCCGCTGCCACCGCAGTGATTGCTTTCAGTCTCATGGGGTTTGTCTCCTTTTTATCGTGCGCTGCCTGCGCGATTTCTGCGTCTGGACTTCTGGCCAGCGCTTGTCGTCCCGCGTCCAGGTCTTCGCTCCGCGATCGCCGGGAACGAGCGCCTCGCTGCATCTGTGATCCCTATGCTAGGGATGGCCGTCTGCTTGCGGAATGGCTAGTTCGCAGAGGGGTGTTCGACAAATTCGAAGGTCTGAGGAATGCGCAGATGAAGGGCAAGGCGTTTGGAGCACTGCGGACAGCTACGCGTCTGCCGGGCTGCCGCAGGGGAGAGCAGCCAAGGTGACTGGCCAAACACCTCGAAGGTCAGAGAATCGTCGCCATAAATAACGACACCTCTTGTGTATGCCAGGCATGACGACAAAAGCGCTCTGTTTGCAAGCAGCGGCCTCCCATCCCAAGCGCTGCAATGCATAGCTACCTGCTGTGGGCAACGCCCACCTTGGTCGTGGCGCTGGCCATTGCCTTTCTGAAGTGGAACGCGACCCGGGCAGCGCTGCTGGGTCTGGCCTTGACGGTGCCCATCGCGCTTTTCACCGGCCCGATTACGTTTTCCATCGACAAGCTCGGTGAGTCGCTCATGCGGGGGGCTTGGATTGGCGGGACCATCGCGCCCTATATCCTGGGCGGCCTGCTTTTTTGGCGCGTCGCGTCCAGCAAGCATGCGCTCGACGGCGCTGATGGCCCCTCTGCGGGTCTCGACCCCTATGCCCGCCGCAGAAGGCTGTTCTTTGCCTGCTTTTTGGTCGGCCCTTTTGCCGAGTCCGCGACCGGCTTTGGCGTCGGCATGGTGGGCACGGTGATGATGCTGCGCCACCTGGCCCTGGCGCCTCGCCACTTGATGGTGTTTGCCTTGCTCAGCCAGACCTTCATTCCCTGGGGTGCAATGAGCAGCGGCACGCTGCTGGGTGCCGCCTACCTGCGGGTATCGCCCACGGACCTGGCCCTGTATTCGGCCATTCCTGTCGCGACCTTGATGCTGCTGTGGCTGGCCCTGTTCTGGGTCACTTTGCGCCAAGCCAAAGAGCACATGTCGCTCCGCGAGTGCGCATGGGAGTTGCTCTGGGTGGCAGCAAGCCTGGCCAGCCTCGTGGCCTGCACCTCCTTGCTGGGTCCGGAGACGGCACTGCTTGCCGCCTTCAGCCCGCTCATTATTCTTCGCTACCTGGTGGATGAGCGCCCCGATGGGCAGCAAGTTCGCCAACGTGCCATCGCCTGCCTGCCCTATGGCGTGATCATTGGATGGCTGGCCGCGACCAGGCTCGTACCCAGCCTCAGGGAATGCCTGTCGACGCTGCTATGGTTCCGGCCCTTTCCCGACCTGCCCACCTTGCTGCCGCTGATGCATTCCGGCCTGTGGTTCCTGGTGGCCGCGCTGTTGACCGCTGCTATGCGCCGGCGCACGCACACGCTCAAGGCCGAGGTTCTGGCCTCCTGGTCCACCGGCAAGCAGGCCGTGTGGACGGTGTTTCTGTTTGCGATGATGGCGGAAATGCTCAATAAATCGGGCATCGCGCAAGGCCTGGCCAACGGCCTCTTTGCCGCCTTGGGGCCCGATGCCATGGTGCTCACCCCAGCGCTGGCGGGTGCGCTAGGGATCATTGCCAATACCGGAAACGCCAGCAACAGCCTGCTGCTGCCACCGCTCTCCACGCTCGCGTCTCAGGCCGGTATCAGCCTGCTGGCCACGGGCGCGGTGGTGCATGTCTCCGGGCTGGCACTGGGCTTTTTCTCACCGGTGCGCATGTCGATTGCGGCCAAGCTCAGCCATGGGGCTGCAGAGGAGCGGTCGGTCTACCTGTTCCTGCTGCCGTTTGCGCTGGTGGCTTTCGCGGTGATGACCGGTTATGCCTGGCTCAGCACCTGGCACAACTAGCACCCGCCCAGTGCATCCGTTTCAGTAGTGAGGGAGATGGGGACCGAGGCCGGCTAGCCCGGCCCCTGCCACTCGACAAATTCCACCCTTTGGGATTCACACAAGCGGTTCAGCGCAGCGACACCCAGCACAAAATGTGCCTCCTTCTCATGCGCTGCCAACGCCTGGCGGTCGGTCCATACCTCAAAGAGATAGACCAGCTCCTTGCCCACCGCCACGTCGTAGCGCAGGCAGCCGGCTTCTTGCCGGCTGGCCTGCGCCAAGGTTGTGAGTGTCGAGACGACATCCGGCAAACAGCCCGCGCGGGGCTGCAGCGTGACGACCAGGTTCAGGGCTTCCGTCAAACCAGGGCTCCTGGGGTGCGCTGAGCAAACCATGCCGGCATGTCTTACTCCACCGTGACCGATTTGGCCAGGTTGCGCGGCTTGTCCACATCGGTGCCGCGTGCCACGGCCGTGTGGTACGACAGCAGCTGCAGCGGCACCACATGCAGGATGGGGCTGAGCACGCCGTAGTGCTCGGGCATGCGGATCACATGCATGCCCTCTTCGTTCTCGATATTGGTGTTGGCATCGGCCAGCACATAGAGCACGCCGCCGCGCGCGCGCACTTCCTGCATATTGCTCTTGAGCTTTTCCAGCAGCTCGTCATTGGGGGCGACCGTGACGACGGGCATCTCGCTGTCCACCAGCGCCAGCGGGCCGTGTTTGAGCTCGCCGGCCGGGTAGGCTTCGGCGTGGATGTAGCTGATCTCCTTGAGCTTGAGCGCGCCTTCCAGCGCGATCGGGTAGTGGATGCCACGGCCCAGGAAGAGCGCGTTTTCCTTGCGCGCAAAGTCCTCGGCCCAGCTGACCACCTGGGGTTCGAGCGCCAGCACGGCTTGCAGGGCCAGCGGCAGGTGGCGCATTTTTTCCAGGTAGGCGTCGGACTGGGCTTCGGAGATGTGGCCCTTGCTCTGGCCCAGGGCCAGGGTCAGCAGGAACAGGCCCGCCAGCTGGGTGGTAAAGGCCTTGGTCGAGGCCACGCCGATTTCCATGCCCGCACGGGTGATGTAGCTCAGCTTGCACTCGCGCACCATGGCGCTGGTGGCCACATTGCAGATGGTCAAGGTGTTGGTCATGCCCAGGCCCTGGGCATGGCGCAGTGCTGCCAGCGTATCGGCCGTCTCGCCCGATTGGCTGATGGTGACGACCAAGGCCCGGGGGTTGGGCACACTCTTGCGGTAACGGTATTCGCTGGCCACTTCCACATTGCAGCGGATGCCCGCCAGGCCTTCGATCCAGTACTTGGCGGTGCAGCCGCTGTAGTAGCTGGTGCCGCAGGCCAGGATCAGCACCTCGTCGATCTCCTTGAACACGCGCCAGGCGGCATCGCCCTCCACGCCATCAAACAGCTCGGGCACCACGCTTTGCACGCCTTCGAGCGTATCGGCAATCGCGCGCGGCTGCTCGAAGATCTCTTTTTGCATGTAGTGGCGGTAGGGTCCCAGCTCCACCGCGCCGCTGTGCGCATGCACGGTCTTGACCGGGCGGTCGGCCACCTCCAGCGTCTTGCCGTTGTGGTCCACCACCCAGTAGCGGCCAATCTGCAGGTCGACCATGTCGCCTTCGGCCAGGTAGACGATCTGGTCGGTCACGCCGGCCAGCGCCATCGCATCGCTGGCCAGGAAGTTCTCGTTGTTGCCCACGCCCAGGATCAGCGGCGAGCCAGCCCGGGCGCCGACCACCCGGTGGGGCTCGTCCTTGTGCATGACGGCAATCGCATAGGCGCCGCGCAGGGACTTGATGGCCTGCTGCAAGGCCGTGAACAGGTCGCCGTCGTAGTGGCTGTCCACCAGGTGGGCAATCACTTCGGTATCGGTCTGGCTCAGGAACTGGTAGCCCTTGGCCTGCAGCTCGGTGCGCAGCGCTTCGTGGTTCTCGATGATGCCGTTGTGCACCAGGGCCACGCGGCCAACAGCCTGCACATCGGCCACACCGGGGCCAGCGCTGAAGTGCGGGTGGGCATTGTGCACGGCGGGCGCACCATGCGTGGCCCAGCGCGTGTGGGCAATGCCGGTGGCGCCTTGCAGCTGCTCGCTGGCTACCTGCTCCACCAGCTCGGCGACGCGGGCCGTGCTGCGGGCGCGGCGCAGGCCCCCGGGCTGGCGGCCATCGAGGCTCGCCTCATGCACGGCCACACCGCAGGAGTCATAACCCCGGTACTCCAGCCGCTGCAGGCCTTGCACCAGCACCGGGACGATATTGCGCGTAGAAACTGCACCAACAATGCCGCACATAGCATTCACTCCTTGATCAACAATGGCTGCAGTGTAGACAGGTCAGCATTTTATTTTCTTTCCATTTTTGCAAGTTTTTGAAATAATATTTCTCATTAAATATCTATTGAAATAAGATTTCATAATGAACGATGATTTGAATGATTTCACGCTGGATATCATCGACCTGCAGCTGCTCGATGCCTTGCAAAAGGATGCCTCGGTCAGCAACCACGCGCTGGCCGACAAGGTACATGTCTCGCCCCCCACCTGCCTGCGGCGCATCAAGCGCCTGCGCGAGCTGGGCCTGATCGCCGCCGAGGTCGCCTTGCTCTCGCACGATGTGCTGGCCAAGGTGCAGGGCTTTGGCCTGTTTGCGCTGGTCGAGGTGAGCCTCGAACGCCAGGGTGCCGAAGAGCTTGATGCCTTTGAGGCCGCCGTGGTGCAGAACGACCAGGTGCAGCAATGCTGGCGCGTCAGCCCGGGGCCGGACTTTGTGCTGGTGGTCTACGCCCATGACATGCCCGGCTACCTGGCGCTGACGCAAAAGCTCTTCACCTCACAAAGCAATGTGCGCAATGTGAAAACCTACTTCGCCACCAAGCGCAGCAAGTTCATCACCCGCATCCCCCTGCCCAAGGGTCCGCACCTGTCGCACCATAGCTAAAGCCTGCTAGAGCCTTAACAGCGCGGTTGGCGGCGCCAGCGCCCTCTGGAGCCCTGCGATTACCCGCTTGGTAAAAACGGGCATTGCGCTACGGCCTTGCCACCCAGCCCTCCGCAGCCACCGTGCATGGCTGCGATGTGCATGACCACTCTCGGGCAGTCGTTGTGGACGAAAACATTCAACAAATGTAACAAGCCTGGACTGGCTTGTCTTGGCGATGGTCCGGCCTCATACTTACACCGGGAGTATCAAACAGTAACATTGACAGGTATGCCTGCAACGACTGTGACCCACGGCTAGGAGAGGCTATACATGGTGCATATCAAAATGGACAGCACCCAGCAGCGCAGTGACTGGGGCCGCATTGTTTTTCTGGCGTCCTGTGCGCTGGCCGCCGCAGGCGCGCTGTGGCAGCGCAATGCCTCCTGGCCCATCTGGCTGGCTGTGGCGCTGCCGCTGCTGGCCTGGCCCCTGCTGGCCCGCTGGCGCACCCGCCGCACGGGCGGGTCGGACGTCAACGATGTCATCCTCAGCTTTGTCGACGGCCTGGTCATTGGCGTCTGGGTGGCGCTGGTGCATTTCCACCTGCTGACCAGTGCCATCATGCTGATGGTGCTGGTGCACTGCACCTACGCCATGCAAAGTGTGCGCCATGCGGCCCTGGCCGTCGTCGGCGCCATCGCGGGCCTGGCGGTCACCGGTCTGCTCACCTCGTTCGAGGTCCAGCGCCACACCAGCACCTTCACCATTGTCGGCAGCCTGCTGGCCGTCGCCCTGTACCTGGCGATGCAAGGCATTGCCACCGGCCACCTGCTGCGCAGCCTGGCCCACAAAGAGCAGATGCTGATGGTGATGCGCCGCGTCGATGCGATGACTGGCTTTTTTGGCCGCATGTACTGGCAGGATCTGGCGACCCGCCTGTTCGCCTATGCCAAGCAAAAAGACATTCCGGCGTTCCTCATCGTCGTGGATGTGGATAACTTCCGCGAGCTCAACAGCCGCCATGGCGAGACCGCTGGCGACGAGGTCATCATTGCCGTGGCCAACACCTTGCGCACCTGCGTGCGCCCGGGCGACGCCACCTGCCGCTTTGGCGGCGACTCGTTTGCCGTGCTGCTGTCGGGTGTGAACCTGGACATTGCCAACCAGATTGCCGACCGCATCCACAGCCAGGCGCTCAACCGCCGCCTGCGCGACTGGCCCGATGTGCAGATCAGCGTCAGCATCGGCATTGCCAGCCTGGCCAAGTACCACCAGTCGGTAGATGACTGGATCGTGCAGGCCGAAGCGGCACTGGAACAGGCCCGGGGCGCCCCGCGCATGTACGGCAGCTATGCCGAGCTGGAACCAATCTCGGCCGCGCACCTGGCCGAGCTGGCCAATATGCCGGGCCCGGCAGCAGCGGCCAGCTGATCCTCTCCCGCAGGCAGGCCATCCCCGCCTGCCTGCCCCCGCATCGGCATGGCGAAGGTCTAGAAACTAGAATGATAGTCATTCTCGTTTTCAGAGCTTTGCCGCCGCCATGCCATCTTCTCTTGCCCCCTGGAGCGCCCAACGCTGGCATGCGCTTTTCTGCGCCCACCAGCCGCAGCTGCTGGCCTACCTGACCGGCAAGACCGGCAGCCGCGATGAGGCCCGTGACCTGGTGCAGGAGACCTGGCTGCGCCTGGCGGCCGCCCCCGCGCAATTGCCCGATGGCAGCTCCCCCAGCCAGGAAGCCGCCCGCGCCTACCTGTTTGCCACCGCCAAGCACCTGGCGCTGGACCATTTGCGCCAGCGCGGCGTGCAGCAGCGCAGCCTGCAGGATTGGCAGCAGCTGCAGCCCCCCAGCGCCAGCGATGTGGCCGACCAGGCCATGTACCGCCAGGCGCTGGATCTGGTGGCCCAGGTCATCGCCGAGCTGCCCGCACGCATGCAGTCGGCCCTGCTGGCCCACCGCCTGCAGGGCCAGACCCATGCGCAGATTGCGCAGAGCCTGCAGGTATCGCTGAACACCGTAGAGCGCGACCTGATGCAGGCCGATGCCTGCCTGGAGGCCGCCCTGCTGCGCTGGCGCGGCGATGCCCAGGGCACGCAGCAGGCCGCTGCACGGCGCCGCCGCAGGG
>NZ_KE148676.1:3447-4606 GCF_000410635.1 Comamonas sp. B-9 | reverse complement strand
CCCAGGGCTACCGCGAGCCCAGCGGCGAAGGCGAGCTGGGCGGGCGCAGCGACTTTGGCGGCGCGCAGTGCATCTGGCGCCTGGCCGATGGCCAGCTCTGCGGCGCCTCCGACCACCGCAAGGATGGTCTGGCGCTGGCCGTCTGAGCCGCTTCAGCGCTGGGCCTTGGCGGGCGCCAGCGCCTCGTCGATCACCTCGATCCAGTGGCGCACCGGCACATCGGTGCCCGACTGCAAATGCGAGATACAGCCGATATTGGCCGACAGAATCGCGGCGGGCGGCGCATCGCTGCAGGCCTGGTTCAGGGTGCCGATCTTGCGGTCGCGCAGCTGGTGCGCAATCTCGGGTTGCAGCAACGAATAGGTTCCGGCCGAGCCGCAGCACAGGTGCGATTCCACCCGCGAGACACGGATGTCAAAGCCCAGGCGGCGCAGACTGGTCTCCACCCCGCCGCGCAGCTTTTGGCCATGCTGCAAGGTGCAGGGCGGGTGGTAGGCCAGCGGGGCTTCGGGCAGGTTCAGCTGGCCTTGCAGGCGCTGCTCCAGCTCGGGCAGCAGCTCGCAAAGGTCACGCGCCAGCGCGCCAATCGCAGCGGCACGCGCGGCATAGGCGCTGTCATGGCGCAGCAGGTGGCCGTAGTCCTTGACCATCACGCCGCAGCCAGAAGCCGTGGTCACAATCGCTTCGACCTGCTGGCTCTCCACATGGGGCCACCAGGCATCGATATTGGCGCGCGCCTGCGCCAGCGCGCCCTGCGGGTCGCTCAGGTGCTGCTGCACCGCGCCGCAGCAGGCAGCGGCCGGCGTGACCAAGGTCTGGATGCCTACAGCATCGAGCACCCGGGCAGCGGCGGCATTGATATTGGGCAGCATCACCGGCTGCACGCAGCCGGCCAGCATCAGCACCTTGCGCTCATGGGCACGCGTCGGCCACTTGCCGGCACGCGGTACGCGCGCCAGCTTGGCCTTCAGCGCGGCAGGCAGCACCGGGCGGGCCAGCCGCCCCAGCGCCAGCGCCGGGCCAAAGGCCTTGGAGACCATGCCCTTGCGCAGCGCCCAGCGCTGCAGGCGCTCGGCCGTCGGGCGTTCCACCTTCTGGTCAACGATGTGGCGGCCGATATCGAGCAGCTTGCCGTATTGCACGCCGCTGGGGCAGGTCG
>NZ_KE148676.1:0-3428 GCF_000410635.1 Comamonas sp. B-9 | reverse complement strand
GGTCAGGCAGCGGTCCAGGTGGGTCTGGGTCTTGCGTGTGGGCTCCTGGCCCTCGAGCACCTGCTTGATCAGGTAGATACGGCCGCGCGGGCCGTCGAGCTCGTCGCCCAGCAGCTGGTAGGTGGGGCAGGTGGCGGTGCAAAAGCCGCAATGCACGCACTTGCGCAAAATGGCCTCGGCCTCCTGGCCTTCGGGGGTGTCTTTGAATTCGGGGGCTAATTGGGTTTGCATGGTGCAGGGGTGCCTCGATTAGCTTAGTTCAGCGCCCAGTCGCCCAAGCGCCCGGGGTTGAAGATGCCATGGGGGTCAAACGCGTGCTTGAGCCGCTGCTGCACCTGGCGCAGTGCGGGCGAGGCAGGCGTAAAACCAAAATCATCGGATGCGACCAGGCCCACCTGGGGGCCGGGCCTGAAGCACACGGCGCTGCCGCCGACACTGGTGGCCAGCGCCTGCAAGGCCTGGGCATGCTGCATGGGGGCCTGCACCCAGCGCAGCGCGCCGCCCCACTCCATCAGCGGCTGCAGGCCTTCTTCGGTGCAGGGCAGCACCGGCGTGGTGGCCGGCAGCGACAGGCGCCACAGCGCATGGCTCGGGTCCATGGCACTGAACCAGGGCAGCTGCTGCTCGCGGCAGGCCAGCCAAGCGGCATCGGCCTGGCCGTGGTCCAGCATGGTGCCGCCCATGCCATCCAGGGCCGATTGCACCGCTGCCACGGCACCGCGCAGCCGCACCAGCAGATGGCCTTGATCACCGTCGCCCGATTGCTGCCACAGGCTGGCATTGATGGGCAGCGGCTTTGCGGCCCCGGCCGAGAGCTTGTCCAGCGCCTGCTGGGCCGTGCATTCGTAGTACAGGGTGGCCTGCGCGCGCTGCATCGGCAGCACCTTGAGGCTGATGTCGGTCAGCAGGCCCAGGGTGCCCCAGGCACCGGCCATCAGCCGCGACACGTCATAGCCCGCCACGTTCTTCATCACCTGGCCGCCAAAGCGCAGCAGCTCGCCCTGGCCATTGATCAGCTCCAGGCCCAGGATGTAGTCACGCACCGCACCCACCGCCGCCCGCGAGGGGCCGGACAAACCGGTTGCCACCATGCCACCGACCGTGGCCTCCGGGCCAAAATGCGGCGGATCAAAGGCCAGGCACTGGCCGCATTCGGCCAGGCTCGCTTCCAGCGCCGCCAGCGCTGTGCCGGCCCGCACGGTCACGACCAACTCACTGGGCTCGTAGCTGATGATGCCGCTGTAGCTGCGGGTGTCGAACACCTCGCCGCCCAGGCGCGCACCATAAAAATCCTTGCTGCCACCGCCCCGGATGCGCAGCGGCGTCTTGTGGGCATGCGCCGATCGAACGCGCTCCTGCCAGTCGAGCACGGTGGGGGAAAGAGAGGCAGCCACAGCTTGGTCCATGGCCCCATGGTAGCGGCAGTTGCGTCTGGCGTGGTCCGCTCAAGTTAGATGGGAGACTGAGGCCCAGCCCCGCAAGGCCCATGCAGCCTGCGCCTGCGCTTAAAACCCATGCCCGATTTCCCGCCAAGGTTGGGTCGGCAGGCCCGCCACACCGACGCGCATTGCAAACACGCAGCCCGACAGCGGCAGCTGGGCCAGCTCGTCGCGGCTGCGGCCGTGGCGGGCAGAGGTGACGTACAAGGTGCGGCCATCGCTGCCGCCAAAGCAGGGCATCGTGGGGCAGAGCGCCGGCGTGTAGTGGCTGGCGAGGATGCGGCCCTGGGGGGAGATCTGCAGCACGCGGCCGCCTTCGTACATCGCGCACCAGTAGTTGCCCTCAACGTCCACAGCGGCGCCATCGGGCCGGCCGCCATAGCCGGGCTCGCCCGGGGTCCAGCCCTCGGGCTTGGCATCAAAGCGCATGAAGACTTCGCCCTCGCCTTGCGGATAGCCGCTCACGTCGCAGGCGAATTTCTTGATCGTGTGGCTGGGGGTATCGGCCCAGTACATGGTGCGCCGGTCGGGCGACCAGGCCAGGCCATTGGCGTTGGAGACGCCATCTTGCACCTTGCGCACCGTCGTGGTGCCCGTCAGCCCATCGATGCAGTAGAGCGCGGCCACCGGCTGGCGCGGGCCGCTGGCGGGCTCGTGGATGGTGCCCACCCAGAAGCGGCCCTGGGCATCGCAGCGGCCATCGTTGCCGCGCTCGGTAGCCGGGTCGATCGGCAGGCGGGCGATGTCGTGCAGGGTGCCGCCCCAGTGGGTGGCGCGGCAGATGCGGTCGCGCAGCACGACGATCCAGCCGTCCAACGCGCCGCCGCTGCGGGCTGGCGCGATGCAGCCGGGCTCGGCGGGCATGTCCCAGCGGTCCATATAGCCCGATCCGGGCATCGTGCGCCACAGCTGTTTGCCAGCGACATCGACGCCATAGAGAACACCACCGCTGGCTTGCCAGAAAGGAGACTCCCCCAACGCAAAGGGCTGGCTGACCACGGTATGCCAGATCATGGCGTTCCTTTAGAAATAAATTGCATGGAAAACCCTAAGCATTATCTGTGCCACCTGGGTTGCAGCGAGGCGGGCTTATGGAATATAGGACAGCGGCAAGGCGGTGGTGAACTTCAGCTCTTCCATCGCAAAGCTCGACGACACATCGAGCAACTGGGTATCGGCGATCAGGCGTTTGTAGACCTTGTCGTAGGCGGCGATATCGGGCACCACCACGCGCAGCAGGTAGTCCACCTCGCCGCTCATGCGGTAGAACTCCACCACCTCGGCAATGGCCGCCACTGCCGCGCGAAAGCGCTCAAACCATTCCTGGCTGTGCGTGCTGGTGCGCACTGCCACAAACACCGTCACGCCCACATTGACCTTGTCGCGGTCCACCAGCGCCACCTGGCGCTTGATGACCCCGGCCTCCTTGAGCCGCTGGATACGGCGCCAGCAGGGCGTGGCCGACAGCCCGACCTGGGCCGCCAGATCGGCCACCTGGGTCTCCGCATCGGCCTGCAGCAACTCCAGCAGTTTGCGGTCAATAGAATCCAATTTCATTTTTTTCCTATTTTTTGGAATAGAACTCCAATATTGTGCAGTAGCTGGCGAATTTTGCGACTGTATTCCCCGGCCCGGGCTGGACAATTTGGGCATGGAAATCTACCTCGACGCCAACGCCACCACCCCCGTCCTTCCCCAAGCCCGCGCCGCCGCCCTGGCGGTGATGGCCGATGCCTATGGCAACCCCAGCAGCATCCATGGCAGCGGCCTCAAGGCCCGCGCGCTGCTGGACGAAGCACGTGCCGCCGCGCGCCAGGTGCTGGGCGTGCCCAGCGGCCAGCTGCTGTTCACCAGCGGCGCGACCGAGGGCATCCAGACCGCCGTGCTGTCCGCGCTGAGCGCCCTGCGCCAGCGCCGCGAGGCCGGCGATAACAGCCCCATGCAGCTGCTCTATGGCGCCACCGAGCACAAGGCCGTGCCCGAAGCCCT
>NZ_KE148675.1:22278-23184 GCF_000410635.1 Comamonas sp. B-9 | reverse complement strand
GCCCTGGTCGCCAGCCTGGCCCCGGCACTGCCGCGGGCCGATGCGGTGCTGGTGGCGATGCAGCTGAGCTTTGTCGTGTATGCCGCTGCGTTGATGGCCGCCTTTGCCGCCCGCAGCGCAGGCCGCGCCTGGGTGGGCATGCTGCTGGCCAGCTTGGGCAGTGCGCTCGTCGCCTGGGTTGCGCTGTGAGCCCATCGCATCCCCCCAAGCGCCCACATCGCCCGCTGCGCCCGGCGATGGCGGGCCTGCACACCTGGGCCGGTGTGCTGTTGGGCTGGCTGCTGTACTTTATGTTTGTCACCGGCACCGCCGGATATCTGGATACCGAGATCGACCGCTGGATGCGCCCCGAGCTGCCCCCAGCGCAGTACCCGCTGCCACCAGCGCCCCAGGCCGCACACGCGCTGGCCTATCTGCAGACCTATGCGCCCGGTGCCCGCAGCTGGTCCATCCAGCTGCCGGTGGACCGCAACGAGCCCTATCTGCGCGTCGATTGGTCGCCCGCCGGCGCCGCACAACCGCAAGCCATGTGGCTGGATGCACAGACCGGCGCACCCATCGCCGTGCGCGATACGGCGGGCGGCCAGGCGCTCTACCAACTGCACTGGCGTCTGCACTACCTGCCCCCGGCGCTGACGGAATGGCTGGTCGCCATCGCATCCATGGTGCTGCTGCTGGCGCTGCTGACCGGCATCGTCGCGCACCGGCGCTTTTTTGCCGATTTCTTCACCCTGCGGCTGGGCAAGGGCCAGCGCTCCTGGCTGGATGCGCACAACCTGGCCAGCGTCGCCAGCCTGCCGTTTCAGCTGATGATCAGCTACTCGGGCCTGGTCTTTGTGATGTTCTCCTTCATGCCGCTGATCGCCAGCGCCTGGTACGGCCAGGCACCGGGCGCGGCGGTGCGCA
>NZ_KE148675.1:0-22255 GCF_000410635.1 Comamonas sp. B-9 | reverse complement strand
CTTCCCCCGCCAATGGCCGCGGCCCCGGCCTCCGGCCAGCCTGCGCCGCTGACCGCCATTGCCCCGCTGCTGGCCCAGGCCCAGGCCCGGTGGCAGGGCGCTCCCGTGGCCGTACTCACAGTACAGAACCCGGGCGATGCCAACGCGCGCATCAGCGCCATCGGCAACTTTGCCGCAGGCCCCGTGCGTGAGGCCGGCATCCTCGTATTTGATGGCGTCAGCGGCGCCTTGCTGGCCGAGCGCCCTGCGCGGCAATCGGTGCCGCGCGCCGCGCGCGACCTGTGGCTGGGCTTGCACGAAGGCCTGTTTGCAGGCGCAGTGCTGCGCGCGCTGTACCTGCTGTCGGGCCTGCTGGGCTGCGTGATGATTGCCACCGGCATGGTGCTCTGGTCCGCCAAGCGCAGCGCACGCCAGCCGAGCGTGGGCCATGCACTCGTCAGCCGGCTCAACCCTGCGGCCATTTTGGGCCTGCCCGTGGCCATTGCCGCCTACCTCTGGGCCAACCGGCTGTGGCCCATCGGCATGGAAGCGCGCGCGCAATGGGAGCTGCATGCGCTTTTTGCCACCTGGCTTGTGAGCTTTGTCTGGGCGGCCTGCACCGCACCTGCCAAAGCCTGGCGCTGGCTGGCCTGGTGCGCAGCGCTGGGCTTTGGCCTGCTGCCTGTGCTGAATGCCGCGACCAGCCACCGGAACCTGCTGCAGCCAATGCAAACGGGCGATGCGGTGATGGCCGGTATGGACCTGGGCTTTATCGCCTTGGGCCTGGCATTTGCAGCAGGCGCCCTGGCCATGCAACACCGCCAAAAGGTTCGCCGCTGATGCTGGTGCTGTCTGCGCTGTGCATGCTGCTAGGCTTGGCCGCGCTGGCCTTGGCGATGGACCGGCATGCGATGCATCTGCCTTTAGCGTGGTCAGGGCGCCGTGCACGGCGTGGGTTGCAGGTGCTGGGCGCTACGGGCTTGCTCGCTTCGTTGGTTGGCATCCTTGCGGTGATGGACAGCGGCCTGGCATGGATCACCTGGCTGGGCTTGCTGGTGCCCGCCACACTGTGCATTGCGGTGGGTATGAGCTGGGCCGGGCGTGGCGGAAAGGGGCGCGGGCGATAGGCGCCCCAGCCATCCAAAGCAGCGTGCACCAAGGGGCCGGCAACCGCCAAATCCGCACTGCTACACTGCTCCCGACCTCACTCCCCACCCTTTAGCCTTGGCCCAAGCACCCCACAACCGCGCCGCCCAGCGCAAGCGCAAGTCCAGCTGGTCATCGCTGCGCATGCCCCAGCACATGGCATCTACCCTGCAGAAAAAACACTGGCTGCGTCTGCATGGCCTGTGCATGGGGCTGCTGGTCTTGCTGGTGATGTGGGCGGTCACGGCAGCGCTGCTCCATTCCAGGGTGACATCGATGGCGCTGCGCTATGCCATCAGCCTGGGCGTGGGCTATGCGGTCTACCTGCTGGTGCTGCGGCTGTGGGCGGCCTACCTGGTGCGCAATGCCTACGAGCGCAAGCGCGAAGACTCCTGGGTCGATGGCATCGACCCGGTGCCCGATCTGCACGTAGACAAAGGCGCGCCCGACTGGCAGGCAGGCGGAGGCGGCAATTTTGGTGGTGGCGGGGCGTCGGGGGATTGGGCGGATGTGGACCTGTCGTCGACTGCATCCGGTGCTTCCAGCTCCTGGACCGATGCCGTCGATGTGGTCGATATCGGTGGCGGCGATGAGGGTATCGTCATTGTGCCCATCCTGGCCGTTTTTGCCGGCTTGCTGCTGGCCTTCTTTGGCTTTGGCGCGCTGCTGTGGCTGTACTTTGGCGTCGATGTGCTCTTGACCGTCGCGGTGGAACTGGCCTTTTCGATGATGACCGCCCGCGCCCTCGTGCGCGTCGAGCGCGCAGGCTGGCTGGCCTCTGCCGTGCGACTGACCTGGAAGCCGCTGCTCGGCGCCCTGGTCTGCGCCGTGGCGCTGGGTGCGCTGGCTGACTGGTGGGTGCCAGAGGCCACCACCTTGCGCGAAGTGATTGCCCATATCCGGGGCACGCGATAACAACCTTGGCCTACCCAGCGCTGCCACAAAGCCGGTTTATGCTGCTCCTTTGCTGGCCGCCACGGCTTCCCCCCATCCATGACAAGGACTGTTCATGCCCATCGTCGTTACCGCCCAGAACACCATCCAGATTGGCGCTGCCGAGCCCCTTCAAGGCAATGCGCCCGAAGGCAGCTATGCAGCGGTGTTTGAAGACGATGGCGACACCGCCTACTTCTATGCGCTGGATTTTGCGAACGCCGAGCAACCCATCCAGAACGCGCTGCACATCTACAACGTGGCCGATGTCTCCGACAAGCACCTGCCGTCCGAGGTGACGATTGGCTGGTCCACCGACGGCAGCAAGGTCGTGCTGCTGATCAATGGCTACCCGCATGCCGTGTTTGATTTTGCGGCCAAGCATGGCTACTGCCGCACCGCCTTTCCGCCCCCTGATGCAGATTCCGGCTGGAGCGGCCATGACTGGTCGGACGAGGCCGTCGAGCTGTTTGCCACCGAAGCCTGAGACGACGAGAAGCATCGCCATGCACAGCCACCAGTTTGACCATTGGCCCTTTGCCGATGCGCACAACACCGCCAGCTTTTCTACGACCAAGGTGGTACGCGAGCATCTGCCAGTGTTGATGGTCTCGCATGATGCCGATGGGGCTTGGCAGTTTCTGGATGCCACCTCCGACGAACCTGGCGAGGCCCTCCTGGTCTGCATGGCTTGCATCTATGAGCGCGACCAGAGCCTGGAACAAATCGCAGACCTGCCATTGGGTTGGAGCGCCTGGCGCCAGGAAGTGGGCGGCGCCTGGGAGCGGTTTGAAAACCCGCCAGAGGACGACGACGAAGACGCAGACAGCACGGATTAAAGCCCAAGGCATCAGCGCCCTGCTCCAAGCCATCTCCACCCCCAGGGCTGCCGCCATCCCTTATTCTTGGGGTTTTGTTCAACCCAAGGCCCGCATGCCCTACACCGTCCAACACGAAGAAGCCGATTCCAAAGGCGCGTTCTTTATCAACCGCGTTGCCACACGCGTGGCCGAGATGACCTACAGCCGCACCAATGCCACGATGATCATCATCGACCACACGGAAGTGGATGATTCACTGCGCGGCGAAGGAGCAGGCCGCCAGTTGCTCAATGCCTTGGTAGCTTGGGCCCGTGAGACCCACACCAAGGTGCTGCCACTGTGCCCCTTTGCCAAGGCCCAGTTCGCCAAGGATGCGTCGCTGCGCGACGTGCTGTCCTGATACGCTGCCACACGCTGCATCGCGCCAGCCAGGCAATGCAGGGCTTCGCAGCGCACCATCGTTACCAAAGCAAACCAAGCGGGTGTCGCATTTATGCATTCACCGTCAACGCTGCCAAACAAGGGCCTGTAGCATCGCTGGCAGGCCCAATTTGCAAGCGCAACGCGCTTTGATTCGCTCCATTGGCCGCAACTTCAGGCCTAGGAGGGGCATGGATCAGGAAGTCCGATTTATCACGGTGGAGACCCACGACAGTGCCTGGCAAGCCCATGTATGCCGTGCATTGCTGGAATCAGAAGACATTCCGGCCTATTTGCGCAGCGAGCACCATATTGGCCTGCAATGGCCCATGTCGCGGGTACTCGGTGGCGTTCGCGTTGTAGTGCCTGCGCACCTGCTCCACCAGGCGCAGTCGTTGCTGGCCGAGCGTGACAACGGTACGCTGGAGCAAGCCTTGGAGCATGACTATCCCAGTGACGCGCGGGTATGCAAGGGTTGTGGCGGCACAGCGTTCCGGCGCAAAACCCCTCTGAGCGCTGCAGTGGCAACGTTTTTGATGCTCTGGCTGTGGTCAACACCGTTCCCGCCCGGCAAGGAACATTTCTGTAAGCAATGCGGCGCCATGGCACCATAAGACAGGCAGATGGTGCAGTGCCCAGGCGTCATCCTCAGCTGCGGCGGTAGCCATGACGGCACCGCTTGACTCAAGCCCCCAACACCCCATCCCGCAACTGCGCCAGCGCCCCATTGCCCAGCGCTTGCGCGTTGTAGCACAGCCCAATGCGGCGTTTGAGCTCCACCTCCAGCGGCTGGGTCTGCACGCCCGGCATTGCTTGCGCGAGGGATTCGGGCACGATCGCCCGGCCCACACCGGCAGCCACCAGGTCCAGCGCCAGCGAGAAATTGCCGGCCAGCGCGGCGGGGGTGTCGGCGCGGCTGCCGTAGATGGGCACCAGGCGTTGGTGGCTGGCGTGGCTGGGGCAGACGATCCAGTCGGTGGCGAGGTCTTGTGGGGTGCCTGCTGCGTGGTCTGGTGGCAGCGCTTGGGCGGGCAGGGCCAGCACATAGCGCTCGCTGAGCAGCGGTAAAAACAGCTCGTCCTCGCAGCGCAGCTCTTCGCTGGCCAGGCGCGCATCGCCCTCGCATTGCGCCAGCAGGTGCAGCTGCAGGCCGGGCACGCAAGCCCGGGCGGTGGCGGCCAAGTGCTGCACGGTGCTGCGGGCCACATCTTCTTCCACGCCAATGGTCAGGCGCGCACGCGCGCCGCGCTGGCGAAAGCGCTGGGCCAGGTCGTCGGCCTCGGCCACCATGCGGCGCAGCTGGGGGTAGAGCGCGCGGGCATCGTCGGTCACCTCCACCCCCCGCGCCTTGCGCACAAACAGCGCCGTGCCCAGGGCCTCTTCCAGCAGGCGGATGCTGCCCGACAGCGCCGGCTGGCTCAGGTGCAGGCGCTGCGCGGCAGCGGTGATATTGCGCTCTTCAAAGACGGCGACAAAGGCGCGGAACTGGCGGTAATCCATCACAAGCCATAAGCAAAACGTATGAATGAAAGAAGAATAAACCATTTTTCAAACGCCATACGCTCGATCTACACTAGATTCTCTACTGATTCATCAGAAAAATCTATTTCTTTAGAAAGCCACAACACCATGCAAAACCGCCAACCCCTGATCGTCATCACCGGTGCCAGCTCGGGCATTGGCCTGGCCACCGCGCAGCTGTTTTCGACACTGGGCCACCCCCTGCTGCTGCTGGCGCGCCGGCTGGAGCCCATGCAGGCGCTGAACCTGCCCGACACGCTGGCGATCTCTGTCGACGTGACCGACCGCGCCGCACTGGCCGCCGCCGTGCAACAAGGCGAAGCCCGCTTTGGCCCGGCCGATGCCATCGTCAACAACGCCGGCGTCATGCTGCTGGGCGAGATCACGCGCCAGGACCCGGACCAGTGGGACCGCATGCTCGATGTGAATGTCAAAGGCGTGCTCAACGGTGTGCATGCCGTTGCCGCCGGCATGGTGCAGCGCCAGCGCGGCAGCATCATCAATGTGAGCTCGGTCGCGGGCCGCAAGACCTTCCCCAACCATGTTGCCTATGTCGGCACCAAGTTCGCCGTGCATGGCCTGTCGGAGAACCTGCGCGAAGAGCTCGCTGCCCACAACGTGCGCGTGACCACCATCGCCCCAGGCGCGGTGGATACCGAGCTGCTCGGCCACACCACCGATGCAGCCATCAAGTCCGGCTATGAGGACTGGAAAACCGCCATGGGCGGCAAGGTGCTGGCGGCGCAGGATGTGGCCAACGCCATCCACTACGCCTATGCGCAGCCGGCCGGCGTCTGCATTCGCGAAATCGTGCTGGCCGCAACGCGCCAGCAAGCCTAAAAGCACCGGCTCCACCCCGGCTGCAGCCTCCTTCGCCGCCAGCATGTTGCGGCCTTGGAGGCTTTTTTGTGTCTCACCTGAACAAACCAACTTGAAAGCGAAACTGATCCTAAGTATTAGTTTTAATTAATTTGTTATCAAAATCTCCGCTTAATGGCTAGTATTTGTAGAAATACTAATACTTAAAAATCTACTGAAAAGCGCCCCAGGCACTGCAGTGGATCCACAACGGAGACGACATGAAGACAACCTCGGGTCTCGATGTCCGCGCCTTGAAGATTTTCGAGGCGGTGGCGTCTTCGGGCAGCCTGTCCAAGGGCGCAGCAACGCTGGGGGTCACGCAATCGGCGGTGTCGCAGACGATCACGCAGATCGAGGCGATCTTGCAGACGCAGGTGTTTGACCGCTCGCAGCGGCCGTTCAAGCTCACGCCGGCAGGCATTGCACTCAGCCGCCGGGCCGGGCAGATTGTGGAAGACATGGAACGCCTGGTGGTGCATGTGCGCGATGCCGACCTGGCCAGCCGCCCGGCAATGCGTGTGGGCATGATCGACTCCTTTGCCGCCACGGCAGGGCCGGCCATCGTCAAGAAGGTCACCGAATCGGCCAGCCAGTTGCTGCTCTGGTCGGGCCTGGCCAACAGCCATGCGACGGCGCTGATGAAGCGCCAGCTCGACCTGATCGTCACGACCGACACGCTCGACGACATCGACCACATCGTGCGCCGCTCTATCTTCTCCGAGCCCTTTATCGCGGTGATCCCCAAGGTGCGCGAGAAAGAGTTCAAGAACGCCGACCTCACCACCTTGATCGAGAAGATGCCGCTGATCCGCTTCAGCGCCCGCTCCCACTTTGGTGCGCTGATCGAGCGCCACCTGCGCCGCCAGGGCTTCAGCCCGCGCCCCTATCTGGAGATTGACACCTCCGACGTGGTCATGGCCATGGTCGCCGCCGACCTGGGCTGGACCGTCACCACCCCCATCTGCCTGCTGCAGGGCCGCACCTACAGCGGGCAGATCACCGCCATTCCGCTGCCCGGCGCCAGCCTGCACCGCACCATCTACCAGCTCTCCCGCGAGGGGGAGTATGTGGACATGGCCGAGAACTGCTTCCAAGTGAGCAGAAGCGTCATGGAAAACGACATCTTTCCCGATGTACGCCAACTGATCCCCTGGCTCAGAAGCGGGATCGCGCTGAGCTAGCCAGCCCTTGCACAAGCCGCTCTCCATGGCTGGGATGCCACCGCATCCGCGCCAGGGGAGTGTCTTGTCCAGCGATTGGCCAGCTCTTGAAAAACAGGAAATCCAAGGAGACAAATATGACCCTCAGCCGCCGTTCCTTTATCCAACAAAGCGCCGCCGCCTCATTGGCCGGTGCGCTGTCGCTGCCCAGCTGGGCGGCCGATGCGACCGTCAAATACGGGGGCTCACCCTGGCTGGGCCACTACCCCGCCCACCTGGCGATGGCCGAGGGCTATTTGAAGGAGGTAGGCATCAACCAGGACTGGCAGTCCTTTGCTACCTCGTCGGCCCGCATGAGTGCCTTTATGTCCGGCGGCGTCGATATTGGCTGCGCTGGCATTGTTTCGGCACTGGCGCTGATGTCGCGCGGCGCCAAGCAGTTCGCGATCATTGCGATCCCAGAAAACTTTGGCCGCGTCGAAGGCCTGGTCGCCCGCAAAGGCATCGAGACCGTGGCCGATCTCAAAGGCAAGAAGATTGGCGTGACCTTTGCATCCAGCACCCATTTGCTGGTGCTCGATGTGCTGGAGCAGGCGGGCATCAAACCCGGCGAGGCCGATGTGCTCAACATCCCCGGCCCGGAGCTGCATGGCGCCATCAAGACCGGCCAGATCGATGCGGCCGCCGCCTGGACCCCGCACTTTGACAACATCCTGCGCGAGCCCGGCGTCAAGCTCTTGGCCGATGACTCGCAGTTCAGCCTCTACAAGTCCTTCAAGGTCACGCCCGGCCCCGATGTGCTGCTGGTGCGCCGCGAGTTTGCCGCCAAGAACGGTGAGCTGGTCAAGCGCTACCTGTCGGCCTACTTCAAGGCCAGCGATCTGCTGCGCGAGCAGCCCGAGAAGGCCTCGCAGGCGCTGCTCAAGTTCACCGGCCTCACCATGAAGGAGCAGATGTCGGCCGTCACCGGCTCGGACTGGTACCCGCAAGCCCAGCAAAAAGAGCTGCTCACCGGCGAGTTTGTGCAAGGCCTGCAAAAGCTCGCCGAGATGCTGGTCAAGCACAAGCAGATCGACAAGGCCCCGGTCGTCAAAGACTGGATCGATGCCTCCTTTGTCTGAAGGCCGGAGCACACCCCGTGATTGCCAAACCCCCTTCATCCATGGCGCTGGCCGCCACCAGTGCGGCCTCCGTGCTGCTGTTCATCGCCGTCTGGGAGGCCGTGTGCCGCGCAGGCCTGGTCGACCCCATCTTTCTGCCCCCGCCCAGCGCCGCGCTGGGCAAGGCCGCCGCCATGCTGGGCGACGGCACCTTCTGGCCCCACATCCTGGCGTCTGCGCGCCGGGTGATGATCGGCTTTTTGGCGGCCACCGCCGTCGCCATTCCGCTGGGCATTTTTCTGGGCACCTCGTCCTACGCCCGGGCCGCCTTTGACCCCATCCTGTCGTTTCTGCGCCCGCTGCCCTCGATGAGCTGGATCCCGCTGTCGCTCTTGTGGTTCGGCATCACCGAGACGCAGAAGTACAGCATCGTCTTCATGGGCTGCTTTGCGCCGGCGATGGTCTATGTGATCGAGGCCACGCGCAATGTCGATCCGCTCCTGGTGCGCGCCGCGCAAAACCTGGGCGCCAACCGCTGGCAGGTGATGAAGGAGGTGATCCTGCCCGGCAGCCTGTCGCAGATCCTGAGCGGCTTCAAGGTGATCCTGGGCCTGGCCTGGACCTGCGTGATCGCCGCCGAGCTGGTCGCCGCCCGCGAAGGCCTGGGCTTTCTCATCATGAACGGCAAGGAGTTCTTCCAGACCGAGGTGGTCGTGCTGGGCATGGTGCTCATCAGCACCACGGTGCTGATCACCGACTTTTTCTTCCGACTGATTGAAAACTGGGTACTGAGGTGGAAACAATGAACGCGCAACACAAAGGCCCGATGATCTCCATCCAGGGGATCGCCAAGCATTACGGGGATTTCAAGGCGCTCGAGCGCGTCGATCTGGAGATTGAAAAGGGCGAGTTTGTCGTGCTGCTGGGCGCCTCGGGCTGCGGCAAGTCCACCCTGCTCAACCTGGTCACCGGTTTTGACAAGCCCACGGCCGGGCGCATCGTCGTCAACGGCCGCGAGGTCAACAAGGTCGATCCGCACTGCGGCATGGTGTTCCAGCAGTACGCGCTCTTTCCCTGGCTCACGGTGCTCGACAACGTCGCCTTTGGCCTCAAGATGAAGGGCCTTGCCAAGGCCGAGCGCCTGCAGGTGGCGCGCCGTTTTATCGACATGGTGGGCTTGCAGGGCTTTGAGGACAAGTACCCCAATGCCTTGTCGGGCGGCATGCGCCAGCGCGTGTCCATCGCCCGCGTGCTCGCCAATGACCCCGATGTGATTCTGCTCGACGAGCCCTTTGCCGCGCTCGATGCGATGACGCGCCAGGTGCTGCAGGACGAGTTGCTGCAGATCTACGAAAAGAGCAAGAAGACCATCATCTTCATCACCCACTCCATCGACGAGGCGCTGCTGCTGTCCACCCGCATGCTGATCATGAGCGCGCGGCCCGGCCGCGTGGTCACCGACATCCGCAACGACCTGCCCATGCCGCGCAATGCGCAGGTGCAGCTCTCGCCACGCTACAACGAACTCAAGGGCCAGATCTGGGACACCGTGCAGTCCGAGGTCATGCGCAGCCTGCAGGCCACCCGCCACTAACCCCCACCACCCCATGTCCAAGCAACCTACTTTCCCGAGCTACCAAGCGGGCTCGGGCTGGAATACCTTGCTCCCCAAAAGGCAAGCCCATACCCAGACGCCCAGCGAGCGGCACTTTGATGCCATCGTCATTGGCGCTGGCGTCACCGGCCTGGCCGCTGCCCGCCGCATTGCTGAGCTCGAGCCCCAGGCCCGCGTGCTGCTGATTGACGCCAGCACCGTGGGCGATGGCTCCTCGGGCCGCAACTCGGGCTTTTTGATCAACCTGCCGCACAACACCGGCATGTCCGGCCACGGCAGCCCGATCGAGGTGGCGCGCAAGCAGATAGCGCTCTACAACACGGGTCTGGCCTGGCTCAAATCGCTGATCGACCAGCACCAGATCGACTGCGGCTGGAACCCCGTGGGCAAGTACCACGCAGCCGCCACGCCCGACGGCGCAGCGCGCCTCAAAAGCACGCTCCAGCAGTACCAGGACTGGGGCGTGGCCTACACCGAGCTGGGGCGCGATGCCTTGCAGCAGCAGCTGGGCACCACGCACTACCACTACGGCTACCACTCGGACAACAACGTCTTTGTGCAGCCCGCCGCCCTGGTGCGTGGCCTGGCCGACAGCCTGCCGGCCAATGTGCAGCTCTGGGAGGGCGAGCCCGTGCTGTCGCTCACGGAAGGCAAGCCCCACCGCGTGCGTACCGCCAGCGCCGAGCTGAGCGCCCCGCACATCGTCATCGCCAACAACGGCTTTGCCCGCAAGCTCGGCTTTGCGCGGGACCGCGTGTTCACCATCTACACCTACGCGGGCCTCACCGAGCAATTGGACGACGAGGAACTGCACAAACTGGGCCCCGCGCCGGAATGGGGCGTGATCCCCGCCAACCGCCTGGGCACCACCTTGCGCAAGGTAGCGGGCGGGCGCTTTATGGTGCGCAGCTCGTACTCGTACGACAGCGAAGAGCCGCTCGCCCAGGTGCGCCAGGCGCTGCAGGGCTGCTACCAGATGCGCTACCCGCAGATGCGCTCGCATGCGCTGCCGCTGGTCTGGGGCGGCGTCACCGCCCTCACCCGCAACGGCGCGCTCTACTTTGGCCAGCTGGGCGATGGCCTCTACATCTCCATCGGCTGCAATGGCGCGGGCATGCTCAAGGGCAGCATGTTCGGCAAGCTGCTCGGCGAGATGGCCTGCGGCCAGCAGTCGCCCCAGCTGGCCGATGCGCTCGGCTTTGAGCGCCCCAGTTGGCTGCCGCCCGAGCCGCTGCGCCGCATCGCCGTGGTCAGCACCATCCAGTACCAGAAATACAAGGCCGGCATTGAGCGCTGATGCGCGCTGATGAATGCCAGCTTGCGCCATCACCCAGGAGAACAGCAGATGACTACCACCAACACCATCACCCGCATCGGCGGCAACCACCGCATGTCCCAGGTCGTGCGCCACGACCACACCTTGTACCTGGCCGGCCAGGTCGCCGACCAGGTCGATGCCGGCATCAGCGGCCAGACCGAAGAAGTGCTTGCCAAGATTGACCGCCTGCTGGCCGAGCATGGCAGCCACAAGGAGCGCATCCTGAGCTGCCAGATCTACCTGGCCGATATGCGCCACTTCGCCGAGATGAATGTGGTCTGGGACCAGTGGGTCGCCGCTGGCCATGCACCGGCCCGCGCAACGGTGGAAGCGCGCCTGGCCAGCCCGGCCAAGCTGATTGAAATTTGCGTGGTGGCCAGCACGGCCGCTTGATACCGCCGGCATGGCGCCCGCCATTGATGAGCCCCGCTCATGATGGCGTGCCATGCTGACCATCTAGTCATCACGGGGCTACATACCTACATTGATAGGCATGAACTCTGCTACCCACACCCCCATCCCCACCCGCCCACTCGGCCGCAGCGGCCTGCAGGTCTCCGCCCTCGGCCTGGGCTGCATGGGCCTGAGCTTTGGCTATGGCCCGGGGCTCAGCCGCAGCGCAGGCGTGCAGCTGATCCGCGATGCCGCAGCGCGTGGCGTCACCTTTTTTGACACGGCCGAGGCCTATGGGGCCTTGAACGAAGAGATGGTTGGCGAAGCGCTGGCGCCGGTGCGCAACCAGGTGGTGATTGCCACCAAGTTTGGCTTCAAGGATGGTGACTCTAAGAACCTGTTCAAAGTCTCCTCGCGCCGCGACAGTGTCTTTGCGGGATGGGATGCGAGGCGCAATACCGCAGCAATAGCCCAGCTATTGCGAGGATTTGCAACGACGCAGACCGGCCCCAAAGCCACTGTCCCTACGGGTTGGAGTGAAATCGGGCGATTTCTGCGCGCTGGCCCTTGCTTGCACCCCGGTGCAAGCTGCGCTCCCTCCCTTCGAACTCATCCCGATTGCACTCCAACGCGGCTGCGTAGAGACTTTGAACAGGTTCTAAGGCCGGGCTCGACAGCCGGCCCGAGCGCATCCGAGCGGTGGTCCATACCTCGCTGCAGCGCCTGCGCACGGACCATATCGACCTGCTCTACCAGCACCGCGTCGATCCTGCCGTGCCGATGGAAGAGGTAGCCGGTGCCGTCAAAGAGCTGATTACTGAGGGCAAGGTCCGCTACTTTGGCCTGTCCGAAGCGGGCGTCGATTCGATCCGCCGCGCCCATGCGGTGCAGCCAGTGGCAGCCTTGCAAAGCGAGTATTCGCTGTGGTGGCGCGAACCCGAGCAGGCCACCTTGCCGCTGCTTGAAGAGCTGGGCATTGGCTTGGTGCCTTTCAGCCCGCTGGGAAAGGGCTTTTTGACCGGAGCGATCCAGGCAGACACCGCTTTTGCCCAGGATGATTTTCGCAATATCGTGCCGCGCTTTAGCACCGAGGCGCGCCAGGCCAACCAGGCGCTGGTCGATGCGCTGGGCAGCATGGCCCAGGCCAAGGGCATCACCTTGGCGCAGGTGGCCCTGGCCTGGCTGCTGGCCCGCAAGCCCTGGATAGTGCCCATTCCCGGCACCACCAAGCTGCACCGGCTGGAGGAAAACCTGGCTGCCACCCAAGTCGTTCTGGACAGCACCGACCTGCAGCGCATCAGCGAAGCCCTGGACCGCATTGCGATTGAAGGCGCCCGCTACCCCGCCCATCTGGCCAGCCGGGTCAGCCGCTGACGGCCCCGATAAGGGCCATACAACGCAGCTCCCCACAGTCGCCGCTCTGGCCTCCCTGCCCTGGGGCTGCGGGTCTTAGGTCTCCTGTGCCGGCGCCGTCCAGCAGTTGTAAGGCAGCGTCCAGCTCAGGGTGCTGGTGTTGCCCGACGCAAAGACATAGCCCGCAGGTGCGGTGGAGGTAAAGGTCCCCACACCGGTCTTCAGGTCTGTTTCATTGCTCAGGCTGTTGCCGGCACCATAGATGGCGTCCGTCGCATTGCGGGTGTAGCTAAAGCTCGTGGTCACCCCTGGCACATCAAACGTTGGCTCGGCGGCCATCAGCGGGGCGTGCGCATAAAACACCCCCGCACCCGGGTTGGTCGAGTTATAGGCATAGGTGTTCAGCGCCGGGCTGGAGGTGCAGCCAATGGCAGGCGCTGCCGTGCTGTTGATCACCAGCAGGGGCTGCGCCGGTGGCGTGCAGGCATAGGCTTGTGTGGTGCAGCTGGCGCCCGGTGCCAGTTCCTGGTTCAGCGCACAGCTGCCCGTCTCGGCCGCATTGCCATTGGCAGTGATGCGGATGCGCACGCCGCTGGTGTTGGTTACCGTCAGCACCGGGGCTGGGTCGGCATAGGCCACACCGCTGTCGGCCACCGTGCCGCCCGCTGCATTGCTGAACTCATAGGGGCCCGCTGCACGCACGGCCTCGACCAGCGATCCTCCTCCCAGCGCCGAGAGGCCAAGTGCCCCCGCCATGCCCACCACAGCCATCATGCGGTGCATGCCGCCCTGGTGGCGATGGCGCCAGGCCAGACCTGCCACCAGCGCCGCAAGCGCAGCCACCGCCAGCATGCCCAGGCCAGGCACGGCCGTGGCACCGCCCAGCGGTGCCGTGATCGCGGGTGCATAGCCCAAAGAGATCTCGCAGCTGCCGGCCGCCTGCGCCCAAGCGGACGGCCCCCAAGCTGCCAAGGCAGCGGTTGCCGCCAGGCGAACACCTCGGCTCGTGGTGGCCGGCATCCCGGTGGCAGGCATCCCTGTGGCCGGCATATGCCGGATATTGGCTGGCATCGTCATTGCATCTTCCCTCGCAAAAAAACAAAAAATGCCAGCGCCCGTACTAGGCCTGGCGATGTGTTCGCGCCATGGCTTTCTTTGAAGGGCACAAGAGGTGGCCACTGCCCAGCCAGGAAAATGTTTTCTATACAACGAGGAGGGCGGTAGTCAGGAAATCTCTTAAATATGAATTCAATTCTATAAGTAATAAAAAATTACATATTGCTCAAAATGCAAACAATCCTGTCGATAACCAAATATCCACGCCTACGCCGTGCAAGGCATCGCCCCTGCACCCATAGCGGATGGGAATTGATTTACATCAATGTTTTCGGCAAATCGCCGCTCCATTGCCGCAGCCTTTTTATCGGGTATCCCAGGCGAATTCCAAGAACTGTAAGTCGCTCGTCTTTTTTCCGCATCTCTTCAAAAAATCTTTGCTAAAACCACGTCCAAATTTGCTTTTCCCTAGAGATATCACTGCATGCACATGCTTAGAAATTGACAATTTTTAACAAATGTGAACAGTCACCCACATTCTTTGGTAATTTCCAAGAAATCATAGTAAGTTCATGTTTTTATTAAATATCACTACTAGAGCTGCATCCACCCAGTACAGCCATCATCCTATATAACTATGATAAAAAACCTCATCATAAATTTAAATACTAGATGAGGTGAGAGCATGAAACTGGGAAAACTGTTGGCGGGGATGGTGGTTGCCGTGCCGGCGATCGTGCTGGCGCAGGCCAATATTGAAAATGGCACCTTGCGGGTGGGAGTGCGCAACGATGGCTCGCTGATGCCCCAGGAAATATCGCCGCTGACGGGCATTACCTATTTGACGAGTGGTGCCGATGGACTGACACCAGGGTGCTTCTGCGAGGCCTGGGGCGTTGCCGATGCCCTGAGCAATACGTCGGGCTATACCGGCGCCGATGTCGGTATTCAAGGGATTACGTCAGAGTCTTTCAGCGCTACGGCCACCACCGCTACCGCCGTGGCCAATGCCTTCAATACCTTCCGCGTGACCCATGCTTTTGCGCCTTCTTCGGCCACCAGCAATATTTACGAAGTCAAGGTCACGATCGAGAACATCTCGTCCGCACCAGTCGAAGCCCTGTATGGCCGCGCAATGGACTGGGATGTGTTCCCCACCCAGTTCAGCGAATACACGACCATCCAGCGCGGCAGCAGCACGGCGCTGGTCTTCTCCAGCGACAACGGTTTTCACAACGCAGACCCTTTGAACCCCGACGCTGGCATTCTGTTTACCAACCAGGATATTGAGGACAGTGGCCCCGAGGACCACGGCGCGCACTTCCGCTTCAACTTTGGCACCATTGCACCCGGCGCCAAGGTGGAGTTCACCATTGGCTATGGCGCAGCGGGCAACCAGGTCGATGCGCTGGCAGCCTTGGCCGCCTTTGGCGCCGAGGCCTATTCGCTGGGCAAACCTAGCCAGAATCCGCCCGGCACCCCCAGCACCGATGGCACGCCCAACACCTTTATCTTTGCCTTCAAGGGCATTGGCGGTGTGCAGCTGATTGGGGTGGACGCCGTCAATGACGCCGCCCCCGCCATCACCCGCCCCAGCAGCGGCACAGTCACCGCCGTCAATGTGCTGGCCAACGACACGGTCGATGCGGCACCCGCCACCACCAGCAATGTGGCCCTGACGCCCGTGGGCACCTGGCCCACCGGCATCACCGTCACGCCCGATGGCAATGTGCTGATTGGCGCGGCCGCCACGCCCGGTGCCTACACGGTGAGCTACCAGATCTGCAGCACCGTGCAGGCCACGCAATGCGATACGGCCACCGTCACCTTGGAGGTGACTGCCCCCGTGGTCGTCGTGCCCAAGGCCGTGCCAGTCGGCCACCCGCTGGCGCTGGCGGGCCTGGGTTTGCTGCTGGTCGGCCTTGCCCGCCGAAAGCTGGTCTGAGCCTGCGGCGCGTCGCGGCCTAACAAGACCCCAGGGTGCGCTGCACGGCCACCCTGCCCTATCCAATCGATGCCCCGTGGCCTGCGCCCGGGGCATTTTTATCACTGGTGCCCAGTGCGCCGCCGCCGCTGCTGCACCCTGGCGCGGGCACAAAAAAGCCGGGGCAGCGGCCCCGGCGGTTTGGCGTATCGGCGCTCAGGAGCCCGGTGGAGTGGCCCACCCAGCCCCTGCTGCCGCGCAGTGGCTTAGTGCATTCAGCCCTGGCGGCGGCGCAGCGTGGCAGCGCCCAGCAGCATCAGCGACAGCACCACCAGCGCCCATTGCTGCAGCGTGGGCACGGCAGCGGGCACGGCCGGCACCGTGCGCACAAGGGTGTTGACAAAGGACGCCGTGTTGCCGGTGGGGCCGGTCACCAAGCCCACTTCTGCCGGCAGCGTCTCACTCCAGACGTAGTCTGCAGGGGCCGCTGGCATGGTGGGCGTTTGTTCTACCGTGCAGTTGGCGCCCATGGGCACATTGGTGATCGCAATCGCGCCGGCGCTGCTGCCGCTCAGGTTTACCGTGGCGCTAAAGCTGCCATCGGCGCCGCAGTTGGCGGTATAGCCAAAGCTGCCGCTGATGCCCGCTGCCGGGCCACCGGTCACGGCGGTGCTGATGGTGATGTCGGTATTGGCGCGTGCCAAGGTGTTGACCAGCAGCGCGTTGTTGGCCGCTGGCGGCGCTGCCATCGCGACGGAGACGCTGGGCGCCGGGTCTTCCACCCAGATATGGGTGGCGGGGGGCGCGGGGCGCGCCCCCTCGGTCCCCACGCAGCTGCCGCTGGCGATCACCGGCGTGATGGTGACACTGCCGGTCTTAGGCGTATCCAGCGTGATCGAGGTGTCGATCGCGGGCAAGGCCAGCCCATCGCTGCCGGTGCAGACCACCGAGACGGGGAAGCTGCTGCCGGTCAGATCCACCGGCGTGATGTTGGCCGGCCAGACCACTTGCTTGGCGATGGAGAGCTGCGCGGGCTGGCAGGTCAGCGTGGCTGTCGCTGGCGTGTTGACCTGGCCAATCGGCGAGACAAAGTCCGTGCCCGGCGTGATGGTGTTGGTCAGCAGCGGGGTGTTCACGCAAGCCTGGCGGCCAGCATCGGTGTTGGGCCAGACCACCGGCACCGTGATGCTGCAGCCGCCGGGCGGAATCGTCACACCGCTGCTGCGGATGACATTGGCGCCAGCGACGGCACTGAGGCTGCCGCCCGTGCAGGTATTGCCGACAGTACCTGCTCCCACCACCAAAGGCGCGGGCAGGTTGTCAGTCATATCGGCATTGATGATGGGATCGCGCGTGTTATTGGACAGATCGATCGTCAGCACGGTGCTGTTGTCGCTACCGCCCAGGTAGATATCGCTCTTGTCAAAGCTTTTGCTGACCTTGGGCAGGCCGCAGGCGCCGGTCTCGGAGGTTGCGGCATGGATAAAGGCAGGGCCCACCTTGCCCCGGTTGGCCGTCCATGACTGGTATTGAAGAACATTCAGAAAAGGGGAAACATCCACCACCGCGAACACGCAGGCACCGCGGCTGTTATTGGATTGGTAGGTGGGAATCAGCAAGCCATACACATCATTGGTGGGCGTGGTGCCTGGCGCGGGAAAGCTGGAGGAAGGCGTTCCCTGTGCCAAATACAGTGCGTTGTCGGCTGGCACATTATTGATATAGGAGATGACCCCTCCCGCAAACGGATTCAAGCCTGCAAAATTCGCTGCAAAGGGAGAATTGGTATTGAGCGGGAACATCGAGTCGACTGAAGTTCGTCCCAATGTAAAAGCCGAACCGGTGCCTGCATTCAAGGTAGCCACCATGCGGCGCGCATTGCCGCCGTTCTGTGCCTCGCAACAGCCATCGACAAAGAACACGATGGAATTGGCCCAGCGGTTGGCCAAGGCATCCTGCAAAACGGCCCAATTCGAAGAATCAATAGAGCTACCTCCACTGGCAACAATGACGATGTCATATGGCCCGGGGGCATCGCTAAAGGTGCGCTGCGAGATCGCACCCGCAGTACTCAACACCGACAGGCGCGTCAAATCACTGGGGTTAGCCAGTTGCGCAGCAAATTCACTTTGCAGGTTGTCGTAAGCAGTACGAACATCGGCACCCTCCGCGTTGGCGCCGGTGACATTGGTCGTCAGCAGCAGCACCTTTTGTGCCCAGGCCTGCTGCGCACCCGCGCATAGCAACAAAGCCGCCAGGCATAGCCTTAGAAAATGGGGGAAATTTTTCATTTCGTCCTCTCTTTACTTGTCCATCTAAAAACAGATCTGCAACGCAAACCGATGGACCGCCTACCGGGCGGCTGTTGCGGCCGGCCGTGGCAAACGCCTGCCGTTACGCGGCCCTGATGGCGCACAAGGGCCGCAAGGAGGCGACCTTGCGCTGCAGAGATATCGTGTGAAATGGCATCATACATACGCAAAAGCTATTGAGAAAATTTACCAATCTATCAAATGCAATCTATTGCAATTGTGTTGTTAATTGATTAAAAGCATTGACAGCAGCTTGTGGGGTTTGGAGGTGGTCGCGCGCACCATCCGGCCCAGCGCCTTCACAGGGGGAGCTACTGGCTCAGCGGGCACAGGCTGCACCGCTGCAGAGGGGCTTAGCCAAGCCTTGCCAAGCATGCAAAGCCACCTGCATTCGCACACCTGCTTGTCAAGCAGCCATCAAAAACCGAGGCAATGGGGGATGCCTCGGTGTCTTCGCTCGTCTTGTGGGCGGCTAGCGGTAGCAAGGGCCTACGGCCTGCAGCCAAGCCAGCTGGCAGCGGCTTGGGGCAGTCAGCGTTGGCGGCGGCGCAGCGTGGCAGCACCCAGCAGCATCAGCGACAGCACCACCAGCGCCCATTGCTGCAGCGTAGGCACGGCAGCAGGCACCAGCGGCGCCGTGCGCACGAGGGTGTTGACAAAGGAGGCCGTATTGCCGCCATCGCCCGTCAGCAGGCTCACCGGGGCGGGCAAGCTGGTACTCCAGGCGTAGCCAGCCGGAGCGGCGGGCAAGATCGGATCCTCGCTTACGGTGCAGCTGGCCCCCTGGGGCACACCGGTGATGGCCATGGCACCGGCATTGCTGCCGCTCAAGGTGACAGCCGTTGTGAAGCTGCCATCTGTGCCGCAGTGGGCGCTAAAGCTAAAGCTGCCGCTGATGCCCGCTGCCGGGCCACCGGTCACGGCGGTGATGATGGTGATGTCGGTATTGGCGCGGGCCAAGGTGTTGACCAGCAGCGCATGGTTGGCCGCCGGCGGTGCCGCCATGGGGACGGACACGCTGGGCGCCGGGTCTTCCACCCAGATATGGTTGGCGGGGGGCGCGGGGCGCGCGCCCTCGGTCACCACGCAGCTGCCGCTGGCGATCACCGGCGTGACGGAGACGCTGCCGGTCTTAGGCGTATCCAGCGTGATCGAGGTGTCGATCGCGGGTGCGACCACCCCATCGCTGCCGGTGCAGACCACCGAGACGGGGAAGCTGCTGCCGGTCAGATCCACCGGCGTGATGTTGGCCGGCCAGACCACTTGCTTGGCGATGGAGAGCTGCGCGGGCTGGCAGGTCAGCGTGGCCGTCGCTGGCGTGTTGACCTGGCCAATCGGCGAGACAAAGTCTGTGCCCGGCGTGATGGTGTTGGTCAGCAGCGGGGTGTTCACGCAAGCCTGGCGGCCAGCATCGGTGTTGGGCCAGACCAACGGCACCGTGATGCTGCAGCCGCCGGGCGGAATGGTCACGCCGCTGCTGCGGATGACATTGGCGCCAGCGACGGCACTGAGGCTGCCGCCCGTGCAGGTATTACCCACCGCACCGGCGCCGACCACCAAAGGCACGGGCAGGTTGTCGGTCATATCGACGCTGAGGATGGGATCGCGCGTGCCATTGGACAGATCGATCGTCAGCACGGTGCTGTTGTCGCTACCGCTCAGGTAGATATCGCTCTTGTCAAAGCTTTTGCTGACCTTGGGCAGGCCGCAGGCGCCGGTCTCGGAGGTGGCAGCGTGAAGAAAGGCGGGCCCCACCTTGCCCCGGTTAGCCGTCCATGACTGGTAATGGAGAATATTCAGAAAAGGGGAAACATCCACCACGGCAAATGCGCAAGCGCCGAGACCATTGTTGGATTGGAAGGTGGGAATCAATAACCCGTACACATCGTTGACGGGCGTGGTGCCTGGCGCGGGAAAGCTGGAGGAAGGCGTTCCATGCGCCAAGTAAAGCGCGTTGTCCGCGGGCACGTTATTGATATAGGAGATGACACCTCCCGTGAACGGATTCAAGCCTGCGAAGTTGGCTGCAAATGGGGAATTGGTATTGAGCGGGAACCTTAAATCATCAGCACTTCGTCCCAATGCAAAAGCCGAGCCGGTGCCTGCATTCAAGGTGTCGACCATGCGGCGCGCATTGCCGCCATTCTGTGCCTCGCAACAGCCATCGACAAAGAGCACGATGGTATTGGCCCAGCGGTTGGCCAAGGCATCCTGCAATACGGTCCAATTTGAAGAATCGATAGCGCTATATCCACTGGCAACGATGACCAGGTCATAAGGGCCGGGCGCATCGCTAAAGGTGCGCTGCGAGATCGATCCAGCAGTGCTCAACACCGACAGGCGCGTCAGATCACTGGGATCGGCGAGTTGCGAAGCAAATTCACCTTGCAGGTTGTCGTAGGCCGTGCGGACATAAGCATCCTCGGCACTGGCACCCGTGACATTGGTTGTCAGCAGCAGCACCTTTTGTGCCCAAGCCTGCTGCGCACCTGCACATAGCAAAAAGGCGGCCATGCACAGCCTGAAAAAGTTTGAGAGCCTTTGCATCTTCATTTCCTCCTATTGGCGAGACAGTGAAAGAAACAAACGCAGCCGATAACTTTTGAATCCCCTCTCCATGTGCGTTTGAAACGTCTTTGCATGCCGCATCACCGGACGCTGCAACCAGCCAGCACCGGTCGCGGCTTTCTGCTGCAGCCATGCCGCCTGACCACAGCATCCACCTGCATGAAAACCACCGTTGCAGGGAGCCTCTTCAGCCCCATGGAATGGACATGATTCGCCCAAGCCCGCGTTCAGATCCAGGGCCCAAAGGCACGCCATGGCGATGGCAATAAAGATAAATGAAGCCAATTAATAAACAAAGTACGATTACATTTTTATATTATTCTCATTGCTTGCAGCGGTTGGTTGATGCTGCTGGCATCGCATTGCGAGGCCGGCGTTGGTTGCCGTCGTGCCGAGAACATGCCCGATGCCGCCGCAGCGGGGCCAGCCAGAGCACCCGGTGCCTGGAGCAGCGGTTTTTGCCCATGTCGGGCGGGTGGAACAAAGCTAGGGATATACCCGTGTGCTCGCAAAAAAACCTGAGGTAAATCAACACCGCCTTGCCCGATCCGTGCTGCTTGTCCATCAACCTATGGACAGACAGCGCTGCATAGCCACAGCAGACTGGTTGGCATGGGCGCAGACGCTGTGGCAAGGGCCGGGCTTGGCTTGGCAGGCAGCCGCGTTGGCGTGAATGAACACCATGGATGGACTACCGAGGAGCACCAAAGCGATGGCAAAACCTTTTGCATCATCGGCCGACATGACGGCCAAAACCGAGACGCTGGAGATCCTGGGCGACGGGGTCTATGCGCTGACCGCGCAAGGCGACCCGAATGTGGGCGCGATCGAGGGCGAGGACTTTATTGTCGCGATCGAGGCACGCGCCACACCAGCGGCAGCGCGTGACTGGCTGCGCACGCTGCGGGCCCACACGCAAAAACCGATCAAATACCTGGTGCTGACGCACTACCATGCCGTGCGCGTGCTGGGCGCATCGGCCTTTGAGGCCGAGCACATCATCAGCAGCGACGTGACCCGCCAGCTGATCGAGGAGCGCGGCGAGCAGGACTGGGCCAGCGAATACGGCCGCATGCCGCGCCTGTTCAAGGAGTTCGAGGGCATTCCGGGCCTGACCCGGCCGACCCAGACCTTTGCCACCCGCCACGAGATCGAACTGGGAGGCGAGCGCGGCAAGCTGGAGCTGCAGTTCAACGGCCGGGGCCATACGGCGGGCGACATCGTGGTCTGGCACGACAAGAGCAAAACCCTGTTTGCGGGCGATCTGGTGGAGGCCGAAGCGGCCTTGTACACGGGCGATGCCCACCACTTTGAATGGGCCGGCGCAACGCTGGACCAGCTCAAGCAGTACCGCGCGCAGAACCTGGTCGGCGGCCGGGGCGCGGTGGCCCGGGGCGAAGCGGCATGCGACGCGGCCATCGAGCAGACGCGCGCGTTCCTCCAGGGCATGATCGACCAGGTGGGCCCGGTATTCCGGCGCGGCGGCACGCTCAAGGAGGCTTTTGAGGCCACCCACCAGGCATTGGCGCCCCAGTTTGGCCGCTGGCCCATTTTTGAGCACTGCCTGCCGTTCAATGTGCAGCGCCTGTGGGACGAGTTCGACGGCATCAGCTGGCCGCGCATCTGGACGGCCGAGCGCGACCGGGACGTCTGGGCCCAGCTGCAAGGGTGAGCGCCATGGCAGCGAGCACGATGCATTCCGTGGCGCAGGCGCGCAGTGCCGCCGCGCCGCCCGCCCCCCCGCAGCAGCGGGGCATTCCGGTGTGGCGCCATAT
>NZ_APCR01000440.1:0-248 GCF_000410635.1 Comamonas sp. B-9 | reverse complement strand
GCCCCACCTATAAGGGCCATGAGGACTTGACGTCATCCCCACCTTCCTCCGGTTTGTCACCGGCAGTCCCATTAGAGTGCCCTTTCGTAGCAACTAATGGCAAGGGTTGCGCTCGTTGCGGGACTTAACCCAACATCTCACGACACGAGCTGACGACAGCCATGCAGCACCTGTGTTACGGTTCTCTTTCGAGCACATGTCCATCTCTGGTCACTTCCGTACATGTCAAAGGTGGGTAAGGTTTTTCG
>NZ_APCR01000443.1:0-12661 GCF_000410635.1 Comamonas sp. B-9 | reverse complement strand
GGCGTGGTTGCCAAGATCATTGCGTAAGTATTGATTTCGTAGGGGTATAGCTCAATTGGCAGAGCGTCGGTCTCCAAAACCGAAGGTTGTAGGTTCGATTCCTACTGCCCCTGCCACTGAATAAGTGGTCAACCAAGCCCGCCTGATTACAAGGCGGGCTTCGGCGTCTTGAGTGATGCCTATTTTCATCTCTGAATTGTCGACATGGCTGCTACACAAGTTGAAACTGTTAGTTCTGGTGCGGACAAGCTCAAGCTGTTCGCCGTAGCTGCATTGGTTATCGCCGGTATCGCCGGCTTTTACCTGTTGGCCAAACAAGGTGCGATTGCCCAGTGGGCCGTACTGATTGTGGCTCTCATTGCGGCTGTCACCGTTTTTCTGGTGTCTGAACCAGGTAAGCAATTTGTTGGTTTTGCCAAGGACTCCTGGCGTGAAGTCAAGAAGGTTGTTTGGCCTTCGCGTAAAGAGACGCTGCAGATGACCGCCTACGTGTTCGCGTTTGTGGTCATCATGTCTTTGTTCTTGTGGATGACTGATAAAACGCTGGAATGGGTCTTGTATGACCTGGTTCTGGGCTGGAGGAAGTAATGTCGAACACGGACGAAACAACCAACACAGGCGCTGAGGCGCCTATGAGTGCTGCTAATCCCGATCTGCGCTGGTACATCGTGCATGCCTACTCGGGCATGGAGAAGGCCGTCGAGCGCAATATCCTGGAGCGCATTCACCGCTCGGACATGCAAAGCAAGTTCGGTCGCATCCTGGTGCCTACCGAGGAAGTGGTGGAAGTGCGGAATGGTCAGAAGAAGACCACCGAGCGCCGCCTGTTCCCCGGTTATGTGTTCGTCGAGATGGTCATGGACGACGACACCTGGCACTTGGTCAAGCACACCAGCAAGGTGACGGGTTTTGTGGGCGGTGCCAAGAACCGTCCGGCTCCCATCTCCGAAGCAGAAGTTCAGAAGATCGTTCTGCAGATGGAAGAAGGCTCGGACAAGCCTCGCCACAAGATCGAATTCACCGTGGGCGAATTCATCCGCGTCAAGGAAGGTCCGTTCACGGACTTCAACGGATCTGTCGAAGAAGTAAACTACGAAAAGAGTCGACTTCGCGTTTCTGTTATGATCTTTGGCCGTTCAACTCCGGTTGAGCTGGAATTTGCGCAGGTCGAAAAAACCTGATTCATTTTCATGCACTTACGGACTCGGTGCCTAAACAGAGTCTTAACCCCCGGGGAGCCCGCGCTATGCAGTGCGGGCGTTTTTACCCGTAAGGAGCTATAAATGGCAAAGAAAATTGTCGGCTTCATCAAGCTGCAAGTGCCAGCTGGTAAAGCCAATCCATCGCCACCCATTGGTCCAGCGCTGGGTCAACGTGGTCTCAACATCATGGAATTCTGCAAGGCGTTCAACGCCCAGACCCAAGGTGTCGAGCCAGGTCTGCCACTGCCTGTGGTGATCACCGCATTTGCGGACAAGAGCTTCACGTTCGTCATCAAGACCCCACCCGCAACGGTGCTGATCAAGAAGGCGATCAAGCTGGACAAGGGTTCTTCGAACCCTCTGGCCACGAAGGTCGGCAAGATCACCCGCGCTCAGCTGGAAGAGATCGCCAAGACCAAGCTGAAGGACATGAACGCTGCTGACGTTGACGCCGCTGTGCGCACGCTGGCTGGTTCCGCCCGTTCGATGGGCGTTACGGTGGAGGGCCTCTAAGATGGCAAAGTTGACCAAGAAGCAAAAGGCCCTGCAAGGCAAGGTGGACACCACCAAGCTGTACGCATTCGCTGATGCAGTTGCAATCGTCAAGGACGCAGCAACGGCCAAGTTCGACGAATCCATCGACGTGGCTATCCAGCTGGGCGTGGATGCGAAGAAGTCGGACCAAGTGGTTCGTGGCGCTGTCGTGCTGCCTAACGGCACCGGCAAGACCACCCGCGTGGCCGTGTTCGCACAAGGCGCCAAGGCTGAAGAAGCCAAGGCCGCTGGTGCCGATATCGTGGGTATGGACGAGCTGGCCGCGATGGTCAAGGCTGGTGACATGCCTTTCGACATCGTGATCGCTGCGCCTGATGCCATGCGTATCGTTGGTACCCTGGGTCAAATCCTGGGCCCACGTGGTCTGATGCCTAACCCCAAGGTGGGCACCGTGACTCCCGACGTCGCTACGGCTGTGAAGAACGCCAAGGCAGGTCAGGTGCAGTTCCGCGTTGACAAGGCTGGTATCGTTCACTCGACCATCGGCCGCCGCTCGTTCGAGAACGACAAGCTGCAAGGCAACCTGGCAGCCCTGATCGACGCTCTGAACAAGGCAAAGCCAGCTACCAGCAAGGGTCTGTACCTGCGCAAGGTGGCGGTGTCGTCGACGATGGGTATCGGCGTGCGCGTCGATGCACAGACCATCGCAGCGTAATTGCTAAAAAAATCGTCAGGCAGGTGCTTGCACCTGTCTGGTGTGGTGGGCTGGCAAGGGGTTTTGAAAAAAACGCCATGCCAGGCCATCCAAGACCGTTGGTGTGATTCGATCACTTAAATCTTTTTGCCAACGCAGATGGCGATCCCGCTGCAGATGGATGAATTTCCAAAACAGTTGGTCGCTGCAACAAGAGCGCGCAGGTGGAGTTCGCTCCTAATGCGCATTTGAAGGAGTAGACCTTGAGTCTGAATCGCAGTGAGAAAGAAGCGGTCATCAATGAAGTGACCAGCCTCGCCGCTAAAGCTCAAACGCTTGTGTTCGCGGAATACCGCGGCATCACGGTCGCTGACATGACGAAGCTGCGTGTGGAAGCACGCAAGCAAGGCGTGACGCTGAGTGTTCTGAAGAACACCCTGGCTCGTCGCGCTGTTGCTGGTAGCAGCTTTGAAGTGGTCGCTGACCAGATGACCGGCCCGCTGATCTACGGTTTCTCTGAAGATGCAATCGCCGCTGCCAAGGTAGTGGCCGATTTCGCGAAGACCAACGACAAGTTGGTGATTCGCGGTGGTGCATTCGAAGGAAAGGCGTTGGACGCTAACAGCGTTAAGCAACTGGCAAGCGTGCCTTCCAAGGAAGTGCTGCTGGCCCAATTGTGTGGCTTGCTCATGTCGCCAATCTCGCGTACGGCCGTTGTGCTGGGCGCACTGGCGGCCAAAAAGGGCGAAGGCGCGGAAGTCGCCGAAGTCGCTGCAGCTTAAGCGCGGCAAAACCAACCGATATATTTAGGAAATCAAAATGGCATTCGATAAAGACGCATTCTTGACCTCCCTGGACAGCATGACTGTTCTGGAACTGAACGACCTGGTCAAGGCAATTGAAGAGAAGTTTGGCGTGAGCGCTGCTGCTATGGCCGCTCCTGCTGCTGGTGGTGGCGGTGCCGCTGCTGCTGCTGAAGAAAAGACCGAGTTCAACCTGGTGCTGCTGGAAGCCGGCGCTAACAAGGTTGGCGTGATCAAGGCCGTGCGTGAAATCACCGGTCTGGGTCTGAAGGAAGCCAAGGACATGGTCGACGGCGCTCCTAAGGTTCTGAAGGAAGCTATGCCTAAGGCTGACGCTGAAGCCGCTGCTAAGAAGCTGGTGGACGCTGGTGCAAAGGCCGAACTCAAGTAATTGAGGGCTTTTTCAAGGCTGGAGTACCCGAAAAGGTGCTCCAGCCTTTGGCGCTTCTGGAATATCGTTCGCTAGAGCACACCAAAAACTGGCCGTTGATGGCTGATTTTTAGTGTTTTCTAACATCCGACACTAGAAAACCCCTTGGTTCGGGTGGTGTGCAATGCACCACCGTCTGCCATGGTTGGTAGTGGCCAACCCACCAAGCTGCAACCCCCTCGCGGGGGTGTCGTCGAAGACCCAGGACTCATGTCTTTGCCCGGAGATCTCATGGCCTATTCTTACACCGAACGCAAGCGAATCCGCAAAAGTTTCGGCAGCCGCGATAGCGTGCTCGAAGTGCCTTACCTGCTGCAAATGCAAAAAGATGCTTACACCGCATTTTTGCAAGCAGACTCGGCCCCCAAAAAGCGTACTGATGAAGGCTTGCAAGCTGCCTTCAACTCGGCTTTCCCCATCGTCTCGCACAACGGTTTTGTGGAGATGAAGTTTGTCGAGTACAACCTCGCCAGGCCCGCTTTCGACGTGCGCGAATGCCAGACCCGTGGTCTGACCTTCTCGTCCGCTGTGCGCGCCAAGGTGCAGTTGATTATCTATGACCGTGAATCCTCCACGCCCCAATCCAAGGTGGTCAAGGAAGTGAAGGAACAGGAAGTCTACATGGGCGAAGTGCCCCTGATGACGGACAAAGGTTCATTCATCGTCAACGGCACCGAGCGTGTGATCGTCTCGCAGCTGCACCGCTCGCCAGGCGTGTTCTTTGAACACGACAAGGGCAAGACGCACAGCTCGGGCAAGCTGCTGTTCTCGGCACGCATCATCCCTTACCGCGGCTCCTGGCTGGACTTCGAGTTCGACCCCAAGGACCTGCTGTTCTTCCGTGTGGACCGCCGCCGCAAGATGCCGGTGTCGATTCTGCTCAAGGCCATCGGCATGACGCCCGAGTCCATCCTGGCGACGTTCTACGAGAACGACAACTTCCGCCTGATGGACAGCGGCGCGCAAATGGAATTTGTGGCTGACCGCCTCAAGGGTGAAGTCGCGCGCTTTGACATCACCGACAAGTCGGGCAAGGTCGTCGTCGCCAAGGACAAGCGCATCACCGCGCGCCACACCCGCGAGATGGAGCAATCGGGCACCAAGTTCATCAGCGTGCCTGAAGACTTCCTGCTCGGCCGCGTCGCTGCCAAGAACATCGTTGACCCTGACACCGGTGAAATCATCGCCAAGGCCAACGAAGAGATGACCGAAGCGCTGCTCAAGAAGCTGCGCTCTGCCGGCATCCAGGATCTGGCTTGCATCTACACGAACGAGCTGAGCCACGGCGCCTACATCTCGCAGACCCTGCGCACCGATGAAACCGCTGACGAGTTCGCTGCACGCGTTGCCATCTACCGCATGATGCGCCCTGGTGAGCCTCCCACCGAGGACGCCGTGCAGGCGCTGTTCCAGCGTTTGTTCTACAACGAAGACACCTACGATCTGTCGCGTGTCGGCCGTATGAAGTTCAACGCCAAGATCGGCCGCGACACCGCGATCGGCCCCATGGTGCTGTCCAACGAAGACATCCTCGAAGTCGTGAAGATCCTGGTCGATCTGCGCAACGGCAAGGGTGAAGTCGATGACATCGACCACTTGGGTAACCGCCGCGTGCGTTGCGTGGGCGAGCTGGCCGAAAACCAGTACCGCACCGGTCTGGCACGTATCGAAAAGGCTGTGAAGGAGCGTCTGGGCCAGGCTGAGCAAGAGCCCCTGATGCCGCACGACCTGATCAACAGCAAGCCGATCTCGGCTGCGCTGAAGGAATTCTTCGGCGCCTCGCAGCTGTCGCAGTTCATGGACCAGACCAACCCGCTGGCTGAAATCACGCACAAGCGCCGTGTTTCCGCTCTGGGCCCAGGCGGTCTGACCCGCGAACGCGCAGGCTTCGAAGTGCGTGACGTGCACGTGACCCACTACGGCCGCGTCTGCCCGATCGAAACGCCTGAAGGTCCCAACATTGGTCTGATCAACTCGCTGGCTCTGTACGCGCGTCTGAACGAGTACGGTTTCATCGAAACCCCTTACCGTCGCGTGATCGATGGCAAGGTGACCGACCAGATGGACTACCTCTCGGCCATCGAAGAAGGCAAGTACGTGATCGCGCAGGCCAATGCCGAGCTCGACGCCGAAGGCCGTCTGACCGGTGACCTGGTCTCTGCCCGTGAAAACGGTGAATCGACCCTGCTGTCCGCCGAGCGCGTGCAGTACATGGACGTGTCGCCCGCACAGATCGTGTCGGTGGCTGCGTCGCTGATTCCGTTCCTGGAACACGATGACGCGAACCGCGCATTGATGGGTGCCAACATGTCGCGCCAGGCCGTGCCTGTGCTGCGCCCTGAAAAGCCCATGGTCGGTACCGGTATCGAGCGCGTTGCTGCTGTCGACTCGGGCACCGTCGTGACGGCTACCCGTGGCGGTATCGTCGATTACGTGGACGCGACCCGTATCGTGATCCGTGTGAACGACGAAGAAGCGGTGGCCGGTGAAGTGGGTGTGGACATCTACAACCTCATCAAGTACCAGCGTTCCAACCAGAACACCAACATCCACCAGCGTCCTGTGGTTCGCCGCGGCGACAAGCTGGCCAAGGGTGACGTGATTGCCGACGGTGCATCGACCGACCTGGGCGAAATCGCCATTGGTCAGAACATGCTGATCGCCTTCATGACCTGGAACGGCTACAACTTCGAAGACTCGATCCTGATCTCCGAACGCGTGGTCGCGGAAGACCGCTACACCTCGATCCACATCGAGGAACTGGTGGTGATGGCCCGTGACACCAAGCTGGGTGCCGAGGAAATCACGCGCGACATCCCGAACCTGTCCGAGCAGCAACTCAACCGTCTGGATGAGTCCGGCATCATCTACGTGGGTGCAGAAGTGCAGCCCGGCGATGTGCTGGTGGGCAAGGTCACGCCAAAGGGCGAGACCACGCTGACCCCAGAAGAGAAGCTGCTGCGCGCCATCTTCGGTGAGAAGGCGTCCGACGTGAAGGACACCTCGCTGCGCGTGGACCAGGGCTCGCAAGGTACCGTGATCGATGTGCAGGTCTTCACCCGTGAAGGCATCACGCGCGACAAGCGCGCTCAGCAGATCATCGACGACGAACTCAAGCGTTTCCGTCTGGACCTGAACGACCAGCTGCGTATTGTGGAAGCCGATGCGTTCGACCGTATCGCCAAGCTGCTCAACGGCCGCGTGGCCAATGGCGGCCCACAAAAGCTGGCCAAGGGCACCAAGATCGACAAGGCCTATCTGGACGGCGTGGAGAAGTTCCACTGGTTCGATATCCGCCCTGCCGAAGACGACGTCGCCGCCCAGCTGGAGTCCATCAAGAACTCCATCGAGCAGCAGCGCCACAACTTTGACCTGGCTTTCGAAGAAAAGCGCAAGAAGTTGACCCAAGGCGACGAGCTGCCCGCTGGCGTGCTCAAGATGGTCAAGGTCTACCTGGCCGTCAAGCGCCGTCTGCAGCCTGGCGACAAGATGGCCGGCCGTCACGGTAACAAGGGTGTGGTCTCCAAGATCGTCCCGGTGGAAGACATGCCTTTCATGGCTGATGGCACCACCGCCGACATCGTGCTGAACCCGCTGGGCGTGCCTTCGCGCATGAACATCGGTCAGGTGCTCGAAGTCCACCTGGGCTGGGCCGGCAAGGGCCTGGGCCAGCGTATCGGTGACATGCTGCAGGCCGAAGCCCGTGCCGCTGAAGTGCGCTCCTTCCTGGAAGAGGTGTACAACAGCCGCGGTCGCAAGGAAGACCTCAAGCAACTGTCCGATGACCAGATCATGTTCATGGCGGAGAACCTGAAGAACGGCGTGCCTTTCGCAACGCCGGTGTTCGACGGTGCTTCCGAGCAGGAAATCAAGGACATGCTCAAGCTGGCGTACCCGGATGACATCCAGGCACGCAAGGGTCTGACCGAGCCACGCACGCAGGCCTACCTGTATGACGGCCGCACCGGTGAGCGCTTCGAGCGTCCCACCACCATCGGCTACATGCACTACCTCAAGCTGCACCACTTGGTCGATGACAAGATGCACGCCCGCTCCACCGGTCCTTACTCGCTGGTGACGCAACAACCTCTGGGCGGTAAGGCCCAGTTCGGTGGTCAGCGTTTCGGTGAAATGGAAGTGTGGGCGCTGGAAGCTTATGGCGCCGCTTATGTGCTGCAGGAAATGCTGACCGTGAAGTCCGATGACGTGGTGGGCCGTACCAAGGTGTACGAATCCATCGTCAAGGGCGAACACGCTATCGAAGCCGGCATGCCGGAGTCGTTCAATGTGCTGGTCAAGGAAATCCGTTCCCTGGGCCTGGACATCGAACTGGAACGTTCTTAATTGAAGGGGGAAAGAGTCTATGAAATCGCTACTCGACCTGTTCAAACAATTCACGCCTGATGAGCATTTCGATGCCATCAAAATCGGCTTGGCTTCGCCCGAAAAGATCCGTTCGTGGTCTTTCGGCGAAGTGAAGAAGCCCGAGACCATCAACTACCGTACCTTCAAGCCCGAGCGCGATGGTCTGTTCTGCGCCAAGATCTTTGGCCCGATCAAGGACTACGAATGCCTGTGCGGCAAGTACAAGCGCTTGAAGCACCGCGGTGTGATCTGCGAGAAGTGCGGCGTTGAAGTCACGCAGACCAAGGTGCGCCGCGAACGCATGGGTCACATCGACCTGGCCGCGCCTTGCGCCCATATCTGGTTCCTCAAGTCCCTGCCTTCGCGCCTGGGCCTGGTGCTGGACATGACCCTGCGCGACATCGAACGCGTGCTGTACTTCGAAGCCTACGTGGTGACCGACCCCGGCATGACCCCGCTGAAGAAGTTCAGCATCATGTCGGAAGACGAGTACGACAAGAACGTCGAAGAGTACGGTGATGAATTCGTGGCCAAGATGGGCGCCGAAGGCATCAAGGACCTGCTCGAAGGCATCGAGATCGACTCGGAAATCGAGCGCCTGCGCAACGACCTGACCGGCTCCGAAGTCAAGGTCAAGAAGAACGCCAAGCGCCTCAAGCTCCTCGAAGCGTTCAAGAAGTCCGGCATCAAGCCCGGTTGGATGGTGATGGAAGTGCTGCCCGTGCTGCCTCCCGATCTGCGTCCTCTGGTGCCGCTGGACGGCGGCCGCTTTGCGACCTCCGACCTGAACGACCTGTACCGCCGCGTCATCAACCGTAACTCGCGTCTGCGCCGCCTGCTGGAGCTCAAGGCCCCAGAGATCATTGCCCGCAATGAAAAGCGCATGCTGCAAGAAGCGGTCGACTCGCTGCTGGACAACGGCCGCCGTGGCAAGGCCATGACCGGCGCGAACAAGCGTGCCCTCAAGTCGCTGGCCGACATGATCAAGGGTAAGAGCGGTCGTTTCCGTCAGAACTTGCTGGGTAAGCGCGTCGACTACTCCGGTCGTTCCGTGATTACCGTGGGCCCAACGCTCAAGCTGCACCAGTGCGGTCTGCCCAAGCTGATGGCGCTGGAGCTGTTCAAGCCTTTCATCTTCGCGCAGCTCGAAGCGCGTGGCATCGCCACGACCATCAAGGCCGCCAAGAAGGAAGTCGAAACCGGCACCCCCGTGGTGTGGGACATCCTGGAAGAGGTGATCCGCGAGCATCCGATCATGCTCAACCGTGCGCCTACGCTGCACCGTCTGGGTATCCAGGCGTTCGAGCCTATCCTGATCGAAGGCAAGGCCCTGCAACTGCACCCGCTGGTTTGCGCGGCATTCAACGCTGACTTCGACGGTGACCAGATGGCTGTTCACGTGCCGCTGTCGGTGGAAGCACAGATGGAAGCCCGCACCTTGATGCTGGCCTCCAACAACGTGCTGTTCCCCGCTTCGGGCGAACCCTCGATCGTTCCTTCTCAGGACGTGGTGCTGGGCTTGTACCAGGCCACCCGCGAGCGGATCAACGGCAAGGGCGAAGGCATGGTGTTCTCCGACATCGGCGAAGTGCAACGCGCACTGGATGCCGAGCAGGTCGAGCGCGCCACCAAGATCAGCGTGCGTCTCACCGAGTGGAACAAGAACAAGGCCTCGGGTGAGTTCGAGCCTACGACCAAGCTGGTGGAAACCACCGTGGGCCGCGCGCTGCTGTCCGAGATTCTGCCCAAGGGTATGCCTTTCTCTTCGATCAACAAGACGTTGAAGAAGAAGGAAATCTCCAAGCTGATCAACATCTCGTTCCGCAAGTGTGGCTTGAAGGAAACCGTGGTGTTCGCCGACAAGCTGCTGCAAAACGGCTTCCGCCTGGCAACCCGCTCCGGTATCTCGATCGCCATTGGCGACATGCTGGTGCCGCCGCAAAAGGCCGAGATCATTGCCCGCTCCGAATCCGAAGTGAAGGAAATCGAGCAGCAATACGTCTCCGGTCTGGTGACGGCTGGCGAGCGCTACAACAAGGTGGTGGACATCTGGGGCAAGGCCGGTGACGAAGTCTCCAAGGTCATGATGGCCCAGCTGGCCAAGGAAAAGGTCATTGACCGCCATGGCAACGAAGTCGATCAGGAATCGTTCAACGCGATTTACATGATGGCCGACTCCGGCGCCCGTGGCTCGGCCGCGCAGATCCGCCAGCTGGCAGGTATGCGTGGTCTGATGGCCAAGCCCGATGGCTCGATCATTGAGACGCCTATTACCGCGAACTTCCGCGAAGGCCTCAACGTGTTGCAGTACTTCATCTCCACCCACGGTGCCCGTAAGGGTCTGGCCGACACGGCGCTGAAGACGGCTAACTCCGGTTACCTGACGCGTCGTCTGGTGGACGTGACGCAGGACTTGGTGATCACCGAGCTCGACTGCGGCACGCACAACGGCACCCTGATGCGCGCTGTGGTCGAAGGTGGTGAAGTGATCGAATCGCTGCGCGACCGTATCCTCGGCCGTACCGCTGCGGACGAAGTGCTGCACCCTGAGACCCGCGCGGTGCTGGCCAAGGCCGGCGACCTGCTGGACGAAGACCTGATCGAAGATCTGGAAGCGGCTGGCGTGGACGAAGTGAAGGTGCGCACCGCACTGACCTGCGAAACCCGCTTTGGTCTGTGCGCCACCTGCTACGGCCGCGACCTGGGCCGTGGCGGCATGATCAACCTCGGCGAAGCCGTCGGTGTGATCGCTGCCCAGTCGATCGGTGAGCCTGGCACGCAGCTGACCATGCGTACGTTCCACATCGGTGGTGCGGCTTCGCGTGCGGCTGTGGCCTCAAGCGTGGAAGCCAAGTCCAACGGTATCGTGGGCTTCAATCCACAGATGCGCTATGTGACCAACAACAAGGGCGAACTGGTCGTGATTTCCCGCTCCGGCGAAATCGTGATCCAGGACGAGTACGGCCGCGAGCGCGAGCGTCACAAGATGCCTTACGGCGCTATCTTGTCGATCAAGCCTGATCAACAGATCAAGGCAGGTACCGTGCTGGCCAACTGGGATCCGCTGACCCGACCCATCATTACCGAATACGCCGGTCAGGTGAAGTTCGAGAATGTGGAAGAAGGTCTGACCGTGGCCAAGCAGGTCGACGAAGTGACCGGTCTGTCCACCCTGGTGGTGATCGATCCGAAGCACCGTGGCTCTGCCAAGGTGGTGCGTCCGCAGGTCAAGCTGGCTGATGCCAACGGCCAGGAAGTCAAGATTCCTGGTACCGACCACGCGGTGACGATCGGCTTCCAGGTCGGCGCTCTGCTGCAGGTGCGTGATGGCCAGGAAGTGGGCCCCGGCGAAGTGCTGGCCCGTATTCCTATGGAAGGCCAGAAGACCCGCGACATTACCGGTGGTCTGCCACGTGTGGCCGAACTGTTCGAAGCCCGTACGCCGAAGGACAAGGGTGCGCTGGCCGAGATGACCGGTACCGTGTCCTACGGTAAGGAAACCAAGGGCAAGGTGCGCCTGCAGATCACCGATCTGGAAGGCAAGGTCTGGGAAGAGCTGGTTCCAAAGGAACGCAACATCCTGGTGCACGAAGGCCAGGTGGTCAACAAGGGCGAGCTGATCGTCGACGGCCCAGCCGATCCGCAGGACATCCTGCGCCTGCTGGGTATCGAAGAGCTGTCGCGCTACATCGTGGACGAAGTGCAGGACGTGTACCGCTTGCAAGGCGTGAAGATCAACGACAAGCACATCGAGGTGATCGTTCGCCAGATGCTGCGCCGCGTGGTCATCGAAGCCCCAGGTGATACCTCCTACATCCAGGGTGAGCAGGTCGAGCGCTCCGAAGTGCTCAACACCAACGAAGCTGCACAGCGCGATGGCAAGATCCCAGCGGTCTACTCCAACGTGTTGCTGGGTATTACCAAGGCTTCGCTGTCGACCGACTCCTTCATCTCGGCCGCTTCCTTCCAGGAAACGACCCGCGTGCTGACCGAGGCTGCCATCATGGGCAAGCGCGACGAGCTGCGTGGCCTGAAGGAAAACGTCATCGTGGGCCGTCTGATCCCCGCGGGTACCGGTCTGGCCTACCACCAGGCACGCAAGGCCAAGGACGAGATGGACGAGGCCGAGCGCCGTGCCATTGCCGATGCAGAAGCGGCCGATCTGGCCGGTGTGTCGGAAGAAGCGGTGGCCGCTGCCGACAGCGCTGCAGACCCTGCTGCTGACTAAGCCGCCAATCCCTGACCGGTGCAAGCCGGTCAGGTTGGGATGAGCAAGACCCGTAATTTCGCGCCGCGGAATTACGGGTTTTTTAATGTCCCGCAGGATGGAGATGGCTCTGTGCCAAGCTTCCTTCCGGTTCCACCTTTGGAGCCGGGCAGGGCGCTTTGCACAGCGTCTTTACCAGGCAGGCTCTGCACGCGCAGAGGCCTCCTGGGGCATATCGATTAGTATTCCTTTTGATCCGCAGAGGCCCCCAGGCCTTTGCACTCCTTTGGCATGAACCTCCCTTCCCGTCCACGACAACCCTCCCGGGCCGCCACAGCGCCCACCACCAACCAGGGCCCCAGCCTGTCCGCCCAGCTGCTGGCGGTGGCGCGCGCCTTGCAGGACGTGCGCCAGGGCCAATCTGCCCGCGCCGTGTTGGGCGGGGTGGAGCCCGCGCTGCGCGCC